>JAPSJG010000026.1 GCA_031178305.1 Sinorhizobium sp. | reverse complement strand
GAGAACCAGAACACGGCGGAGAGCTTGCCATTGGCCGATGCGATCTTCGTCTTCGCCGCATGCTCACGCGCCTTCAGCTCGGCGATCAGCTTCTCGCCGCGGTCCTGGACGTTGAAGATCTGCGCCATTTCGGCAATCTCCTGGTAGATGAGGTCCATGGTGAAAACCGCGTGGCGAATGCCATCGCCACCGCCCGTGTTGTCCTTGCCGACGCAATCGGCCGGCGACGTGTAGACCGGAATGCCAAGTTCCTCGAACTGCTCCGGCTTGGCGACGACGCCCTCGGGCCCGACGTGCCACTGGAACTGCGCGGTGACGATATCCGGCTTCTTGCCAACGACGCTCTCGAAGCTCGGATCGTTGTCGGCAAGACGCTCCACCCTGGCGTTCGCCTCTTCGTAGCCCCCGATGACAGGGCCGATCCAGACGGCGGTACCGACCATCCGGTTCTGAAGGCCGAGCAGATACATGATCTCCGTGCTGCTCTGGCCGATCGAGACGGCACTTTCTGGCGCCTTCTGAAAAGTGACTTCGCGGCCGCAATTGGTGAGCGTCAGCGGGTAGGTGGTTTCGGCGGCCTCAGCGTTGCTGGCGAAGGACGACATCAGCGCGGCGACCGCAATTAGGCTGCGGAGAATGTCAGGAGTCGGTGTCACGGTTGGATCTCCCCGATTTGCAAGAATGCCGACCGCAGTGTGCGCACGGCATGAACGGATCGCGTCGCGTCAGTCAGCGGTTTGGAGCGAGGAGGCGCTCAAGCGGGGAGGAACGAAGGTAGGAGTGCGCAGCCAGGCGCGAAGCTTTGTCATGGCAGATCCTGTTCCGGGCATCCCCGCCCGTGACATTGGAGCGAACGCATGACGGCAGGTCTCCTGGCTCGCGGATGTCTATCGTCCATCTGCCTTCCCGTGCCGGGCGGCACAGTGGCATGGCGCAGGAGGCGCCACGAGGATGGACGGCAATCCGCTCACAGTTGCGGGGGCAGCCACGGTATTGGTCCCTGTTGGGTCGCCCGCACCGTGTTCCCTATTAATCCCCTTCGCTTCGTCGTCGGGGAACCGTCGTAGGCTTCAATAAATTGCTGATCCCGCCCGGTCAAGGTCACCTCGGACCAATGCGAGCGCGCCGAGCTCGGGACCGCGTATCAAACGACGACGGCGCCACGGCCTTTCAATGCCGTGAGATGCCTGCGCCAATCCGCTTCGTTACGGCTCAATACCGCGTCTTCGACGATCTCGACCCGAAAGCCGCGATTGAGCGCGCCGTGGGCGGTGGCCTGTACGCAGTAGGAACCGTCGAGACCCGTAAGGAGCAGGGTTCCGATCCGCTCCGCCGCCAGATAGCCTTCCAACTCCGGCGACGAGAAGCTGTCGCTGCGTGCTTTCACCACTTCGAAATCCGGCTGGACCGGAAGCTCCGCAAGACGGAGGCCCTTGGAGCCGGGAATGCCGCGCCCCTCGCCGAAGAGGCGGATCATCAGCCGGATGAGCGGTGCGCAGTGGACATGGCTAACGGCGATCACCGGGATTTCCGCTTTCTTGGCCTTTGCGGCCATAATGTCGATCGCCTCCATATGCGCCTTCAAATAGGCCTTGTCCCAGCCGTATCGTCCGCCGATGGACGTGAAATCCTCCTGCATATCGATCACCAGCAGCGCAAGATTCGGCCGCAGGGAGAAATCGATGCGTTCGCCGGCGGTCGGCGTGTAGGTCACCGTGAGTTCGCGCCTCAGCTCGATGGCGAAGAGCACGGCAAGGATGGCAATCGCCGCGATCGTCCAGAGGAGCGGCGTCACAATCTCTCCTCCCTCCCATCACCGACCTGCGCAAGTGCCTCGAAGGCGGCATCGATTCGCATCATCACCCGCAGCGCCACGACCACTTCGGTCTGGTTGATGTCCCCGAGAACGGCGTGCAGCATCTCGAGCTCGCGACGGTGAACGGCCTCGAACAGATCCCGGCCGGCGGCGGTCGGCGCGCAGAAATAGGCCCTGCGGTGCTCGGGATTGGGCGTCTTCTCGACCAGGCCTTTCGACATCAGCTTAGCTGCGACGCGCTGGACAAACTGCCGCTTCATGGAGAGCTGCCTTGCCGCCTCAGGGACCGTCAGCGGCTCCTCACAGATGAGCTCCAGGACGGCACGCTCGGCGACGCTGATCCCCGCCCCGTCCAGCAATTTCTCGATCGTCCTGCTGACATTGAGATGGACGGGACGGACGAGCCTGATCGCCTTATAGAGGCGCTCCTGTTTGTCGAATCGGACCAGCATTGGAGCATGTTAGCAATCGAGTTGCCATCTTCAAGAAATTCTTAACGGTCCGCCGCGCCCCTGTGATTGGCCAGTCTACTCTCCTATCTTTCGCAATCATGCAGTCGAGGCAGTCATGAGGAAAGACGTCAATCCATATTATACCGGCCCGGTTTCCGACCATTTCGATGGCGTCCGCTTCTTCAATCCCGGAGGCATCGCCCCGTGCGGTCTGGCGCACCTCATTCGCTGGCAATTCGGCAGCAGGCGCGTGCGATGGCCGGCGCGTTACGACAGTCCCTTTCGCCCGGCGAAACCCGATCTCGCCACCGAAGGCGACCGCCTGCGCGTGACCATGGTCGGTCATGCGACGCTGTTGATCCAGGTGGCCGGCCTCAACATCCTGACCGATCCCGTCTGGTCGCGCCGCGCGAGCCCCTTCACCTTTGCCGGACCCCATCGCCGCAACGCGCCCGGTATCCTGATGGACGACCTGCCGCCAGTCGACATCGTGCTCGTCACCCACAACCACTACGACCATCTCGATCTCGGCACGTTAAGTGCGCTCCATGCCAGGCATGCGCCGCATGTGGTAACGCCGCTCGGCAACGATACGATCATCCGCCGTGTCGTGCCGGAAGCGCGGATATCGGTCGTCGACTGGGGCGATCGACTCGCTCTGGATGACGGCGTAGTCATCCATGCGGAACCCTGCCACCATTGGTCGGCGCGCCGCACCAGCGACCGCCGCATGGCGCTCTGGGCCGCCTTCGTCATCGATACGCCTGCCGGCAAGATCTATCACATTGGCGACACCGGTTTTCACGGCGGCACCAATTATCGGGCGGCGCGGGAAAAGCATGGACCCTTCCGCCTCGCCAACCTGCCCTTCGGCTGCTACGAACCGCGCTGGTTCATGGAGGGCCAGCACCAGAATCCGGAAGAGGCGGTGCTGGGAATGCTCGCCTGTGGCGCCGGGCTCGTGGCCGGCCACCATTGGGGCACGTTCCGGCTGACCAATGAGGGGATCGAGGATCCGCTGAGAGCGCTCGAGGCTGCACTCGACAAGGCCGGCATTGCACGGGACCGGTTCAGGGCCTTGCGTCCGGGTGAGGTCTTCGACGTACCTCATGCGCCGCCGGCATGAATGACGCCGGCACTGGTAATTTCCGGGCTTTTCCGCCATATACAGCCCGAATGAACAGCGCCTCTCGGACTGGAGGCCGAGTTTGGATAATCGCGACATGGCCGATCGGGTGCAATTTGCCAGGATGAACGGGCTTGGAAACAAGATCCTGGTGGTCGACATGCGCGGCCGCAAGGACCGCGTCACGCCCGAAGCCGCGATCACGCTCAATGCGGATCCGGCAACCCGGTTCGACCAGATCATGGCGATTCACGATCCGAAGGCCGCCGGCACCGACGCCTGGATCGACATCATCAATTCCGACGGCTCGATGGCGCAGGCCTGCGGCAACGGCACGCGCTGCGTCGTGCAGGCGCTTGCCGCCGAGACCGGCAAGAAGGCATTCCTCTTCCAGACCGTCGCCGGCCTCCTCGAAACCAGGGAACATGACGACGGCATGATCTCCGTCGACATGGGCAGCCCTCGCTTCGCCTGGGACGAAATCCCGCTCGCCGAGGAGTTTCACGACACGCGCCGGATCGAGCTGCAGATCGGGCCCATCGACGATCCCGTTTTGCATTCGCCCGCCGTCGCCTCCATGGGCAACCCGCATGCGATTTTCTGGGTCGAAAACGATGTGTGGAGCTACGAGCTCGAGCGCTTCGGCCCTCTACTCGAGAACCATCCGATCTTCCCCGAGCGCGCCAATATTTCCATCGCCCATGTCCGCTCCCGCAACGAAATGGACTTGAGGACCTGGGAGCGCGCTGCGGGCCTGACGCTTGCCTGCGGCTCGGCCGCCTGCGCCGCCGCCGTCAGCGGGGTCCGTACCGGACGAACCGAGCGGACGGTGACCGTCAACGTGCCCGGCGGGCCGCTCGCGATCGAGTGGCGCGAAAGCGACAATCACGTGATCATGACGGGACCGGCCGAATGGGAATGGTCGGGCAGGCTCGACCCTGTCACCGGCGCTTTCGAGCGCGACGATACCAGGGCGGACGAAAACGGAGCGCGAGCGCTTTGAGCGGCGTCGAGGTCATAACCTTCGGCTGCCGGCTCAATACCTACGAATCGGAAGTGATGCGGGCGGAGGCCGAGAAGGCGGGGCTGAACAACGCCATCCTCGTCAATACCTGCGCGGTCACCGCCGAGGCGGTGCGCCAGGCGCGCCAGGCGATCCGCCGTGCGCGCCGAGAAAATCCACACGCCCGTATCATCGTCACCGGCTGCGCCGCCCAGACTGAGAAGCAAGCCTTCGCCGAAATGGCCGAGGTCGATGCGGTGCTCGGCAATGAGGAGAAGCTCAAGAGCGCTTCCTATCGTTCGCTGCCGGATTTCGGCGTCTCGGCCGAGGAGAAGCTGCGCGTCAACGACATTATGAGCGTGCGCGTCACTGCCCCGCAAATGGTGAAACATATCGAGGGGCATGTGCGCGCCTTCATTCAGGTGCAGAACGGCTGCGACCACCGCTGCACCTTCTGCATCATTCCCTATGGCCGTGGAAATTCCCGTTCCGTGCCTATGGGCGCCGTCGTCGAGCAGGCGCGCCGGCTCGTGGAAGGCGGCTACCGCGAGATCGTCTTGACGGGGGTCGATGCTACGAGCTACGGCGCCGACCTGCCCGGGACCCCGACGCTTGGCCTCTTGGCCAAGACGCTGCTGAAGCACGCACCGGAGATCCTGCGCCTCCGACTCTCGTCGATCGACAGTATCGAGGCGGATAAGCACCTTCTCGATCTGATTGCGGAGGAGCCGCGCTTCATGCCGCATCTGCACCTTTCCCTGCAGCATGGCGACGACCTGATCCTGAAGCGGATGAAGCGGCGGCATTCGAGCGCCGACGCACGCGCGTTTTGCAACGAGGTGCGCGGCTTAAGGCCCGAAATCAGTTTCGGCGCCGACATGATCGCCGGCTTTCCGACGGAAACCGAGGACATGTTCGCCAATGCCGTGCGGCTTGCGGAAGAGTGCGGCGTCGCGCGTCTGCACGTCTTTCCCTATAGTCCGCGCCCCGGCACGCCGGCGGCACGCATGCCGCAGCTCGACCGCGCACTCGTCAAGGATCGCGCCGCAAGGCTGCGGATGAAGGGGGCGGAACTCTATGCGAGCCATCTCGACCGCATGATCGGCAGCGAGCAGACAATCCTCGTCGAGATGAACGGACTGGCGCACACGGAAAACTTCACGCCCGTCGACGCCGCCGGGCTCGAGCCGCGATCTCTCACGACGGTCGCGATCACCGGCCATAACGGCAAGCATCTGACGATGCGGCCCAAACAGATGGCTGCGGCCTGATAGCTGGATAGTCCCATGGCGATTGGTTTCATCAAAAAAATCTTCTCCTTCGGCAAGGACACGGTCGAAGAGAAAGGCGTGCCTAAGCAGGAGGCTTCGGAAACGGCAGCGGATGCGGAGAGGATAACCACCCCCTCTGGCCCTCTGGACCATCTCCCCGACAAGGGGGGAGAGGGGGCGGCCGAGGCGGCCGCGGAGGGTGATCGAACCGCGGTCGAAAAAGAAATGACTGGCGTAGACTGTGCCACTGCTCCGCTGGAACCAACCGCATCAGAGGCCGACACAATAAGCGACAGTTCAGGGGACGGCGCGGACACCGCTGCTGCCGATGAAAGTGTCACGGCGGAGAAAGAGGGTGTCCCGCTCGCAATCTCCCCCCTGGGGGGGGAGATGCCTGGCAGGGCAAAGGCGGGTGCAACCCCTTTCGGTCGCGCTGCCCCTCTTGATGAAGTCGCCGCCACGCCCCTCTCTGTCCCTTCGGGTCCCTCCCACAAGGGGGGAGATCAGGAGAAGGCAGGAGCTGCCACGGAGGGGGACCGAAACGTTTTCGAGGAGGCGAAGAGCTATCCGAGTGGGAGCTCGTTGTCGCCAGATCTGAGCAAACACGATTCTGGTACCGAGCGCGACGAAGCCCCTGAGAGTGTGGAGACTACCGCCGAGGAAGCCGTTGCGGTGGAGCAGGAGGGCGCTCCAGCTCTCTCCCCCCTTGTGGGAGAGATGCCCGGCAGGGGAGAGGGGGATGCGGCAGGCGAAAAACCGGCAGCCACACCCAGTCTCCCCAAGGGCTTCGCCGCCTCCGAGAAACGCCCGGAGGAAGAAGCCGCCGTTCAGCAGCCGAAACTTTCCTGGTACCAGCGCCTGCGCCGTGGCCTGGCGCGCACTTCGTCGCAGCTCACAGGACAGATCGCCAGCCTTTTCACCAAGCGCAAGCTCGACGAGGCGACGCTGCAGGATTTGGAGGATTTGTTGATCCAGGCCGATCTCGGCGTCGAAACGGCGATGCGCATCACCGATACGCTCGCCTCGGAGCGCTACGGCAAGGATGTGACCGGCGAGGACGTCTCGCGCATCATGGCGGGCGAGATCACCAAGGTCCTGGGGCCGCTCGCCAAGCCGCTCGAACTCGACCTCAGCCATAGGCCACATGTGATCCTCGTCGTGGGCGTCAACGGCACCGGCAAGACGACGACGATCGGCAAGCTTGCCGCCAAACTCTCAGGCGCAGGGCTCAAGGTGATGCTCGCGGCCGGCGACACATTCCGTGCCGCGGCGATCGAGCAGTTGAAGATCTGGGCGGAACGGACGAAATCCGACATCGTTTCCTCCAAGCTCGGCGCCGATGCGGCGGGCCTTGCATACGAGGCCTACGAGCGGGCCCGCGAGAAGAAGTCGGACGTGCTGATCATCGACACCGCCGGGCGGCTGCAGAACAAGGCCGAGCTGATGGCGGAGCTCGAAAAGATCGTGCGCGTCCTCGGCAAGCTCGACCCCGATGCGCCGCACACGGTGCTGCAGACGCTCGATGCGACGACCGGACAGAACGCGCTGCAGCAGGTGGAAATCTTTCGCAACGTCGCCGGCGTCAGCGGACTGATCATGACCAAGCTCGACGGCACGGCGCGCGGCGGCATCCTGGTGGCGATCTCCGCCAAGCACAAGCTGCCAGTCTATTTCATCGGCGTCGGCGAGGGGATCGACGATTTGGAGCCCTTCGAGGCCAAGGACTTCGCGGAGGCGATCGCGGGCATTGCTACGTGACTAGGCACGTTGAAGCAGAACCGGCAGTTGATATGGTTTTGCCGCAATGCTGGTGTTATGAGCGGCGGAAGATGACAGAACAGGATCCGCACATGTCGACAATCGAGGCTACCAAGCCGAAGACAGAGGTAGGCCCGCTCCTGAAACTGGTGCTGGAGCTCGGACCGCTCATGGTTTTCTTCTTCGCCAATTCGCGCGGCGATTGGCTTGTAAGCCGCTTCCCCATGCTCGGCGAACTCGGTGGACCGATCTTCATGGCGACAGGCCTGTTCATGGTGGCCACGGCCGTGGCGCTCGTCGCCTCCTGGATCATGACCCGCACCCTGCCGATGATGCCGCTCGTCTCCGGTATCGTCGTCTTCGTCTTCGGCGCACTGACACTCTGGCTGCAGAACGACACCTTCATCAAGATGAAGCCGACCATCGTCAACACGCTCTTCGGCGCGATCCTGCTCGGCGGACTTTTCTTCGGCAAGTCGCTGCTCGGCTACGTCTTCCATGCCGCCTTCAAGCTCGACGATGCCGGCTGGCGCAAGCTGACGATCCGCTGGGGCCTGTTCTTCCTGTTCCTCGCGGTCTTGAACGAGATCGTCTGGCGTTCCTTCTCGACCGATTTCTGGGTCGCCTTCAAGGTCTGGGGCACCATGCCGATCACAATTCTGTTCACTCTGCTCCAGATGCCGCTGATCATGCGGCACTCGCAGGAACAGGAAAGCGCCGAATGACCATTGCTGCCGGTACTGACGACCACAGGCAGCGCGCAAAGATCTGGCTAGCTGCCTGCTTAGGCGTTCTCGCCGTGCAGATGCTGGTGCAGCACCTCATGGGACGGCTCTGGATCTGCGAATGCGGCTATGTGAAGCTCTGGGAAGGCGCCGTAAATTCGAGCGGCAATTCCCAGCACATCGCCGACTGGTACACGCCGTCGCACATCATTCATGGCTTTCTCTTCTTCGGCCTCGGTCAGCTTCTGCTGCGCAGCAAGCCCTTGCGCGCACGCCTGCTCCTGGCGACTGTCATCGAGACGGCGTGGGAGATTGTCGAAAACACGCCTATGGTGATCAACCGCTACCGCTCCGCGACGATCTCGCTCGACTATTTCGGCGACAGCATCCTGAACTCGACCATGGACACGCTAGCCATGGCCATGGGATTCCTCATCGCCGCCCGGCTGCCGGTCGCAGCTACGATCACCATCGCTATTGGCCTGGAACTCTTCACCAGTTGGATGATCCGCGACAATCTCACCCTCAATGTGCTGATGCTCCTCTGGCCGCTCAATGCGGTGAAGGCGTGGCAGGCGGGGGTGTAGGGTTCAAGCTCCATCTGCCCCTCATCCGCCTGCCGGCACCTTCTCCCCAGCAGGCGGGGAGAAGGGATTTGCGGCGCCGGCTCACCATCGCCGCGCCCTTGCCGGTGGAGAAAGGAGTCCCGGGCAACCCTTCTATTTGCTCACCTGTTTGGCAGGGAACTCGGCGCTGCCGCGAGTCGCCTTCGCCCCGCGTGCGGGGAAAAGGTGGCCGGCAGGCTGGATGAGGGGCAAAATTGCTTTCCTGGCCCGGCTCAGGAACCGGCCAAGGTCTTCTCGATCGCTGGCATGAGCCCTTCCTTCAACGTCTGCTCGTCGAAGGGGCCGGCGCGCTTGTAAAGGATCGTACCGTCGGCGGCGACCAGGAAGGATTCCGGGATGCCGTAGACGCCCCAGTCGATCGCCGCCTTACCGTTGGGGTCGACGCCGATCGCCGAGAAGGGGTTGCCGAGCTCGCCGAGGAATCTCAGTGCATTCTCTTTCCGGTCCTTGTAGTTGATGCCGACGATCGTCAGGCGCGGGTCCTTCGACAACTCGAGGATAATCGGATGTTCCTGGCGGCAGGGTACGCACCAAGAGGCCCAGACATTGACGAGCGTCAGCTTGCCCTTGACCGCGGCATCGGTCAGCGCCGGCATCGGTTCGCCCGAGGGCGTCACGGCACCCTCGAGGGGCGGCATGTCGAGCGTCGGCGCCTTGGTGCCGATGAGGGCGGAGGGGATTTCGCTGACGTCCCGGCCGGAATTCAACTGGCTCCAGAAGATCGCCGCGAGGCCCGCGAAGACCAGAAGCGGCAGGACGGCAAGCAGATAGCGCAGGAGGCCGGGCTTGCGCTCGTCCGGCTGCGGCGCTGGCGTGCTGGTCATTTGCTCTCTCCACCGGGCGCCTCGGCCGAACGGCGGCGGACGCCGGCGGCTTCGAGTGCCTTGAGCTCGCGCTGGCGGGAGCGGCCGTCGCCGACCACCCAGAGAACGAGCCCGGTGACGGTCGCGACGGCGACCGCGTAGCTCGCAAGGACGTAGGCGGCGTGGCTCATCATGGCGCCAAGGTCTCCCGTCCGGCATTGCGCGCCGCTTGGCGCCGGAGCGAATCCACCCGACGGCGCCAGATCTCGTTGCGCATGGCTGCGATATGCAGCGAGAAGAACAAAAGCGTGAAGGCGACCGCCATAGAAATCAGCGGCCAGAGGAACTCCGGATCGATGGTCGGCCCGTCGAGGCGGAAGACGCTTGCCGGCTGGTGCAACGTGTTCCACCAGTCGACGGAGAATTTGATGACCGGGATATTGACGAAGCCGACGAGCACCAGCACGGCCGAAACGCGCGCCGAGCGGCCCGGGTCCTCCATCGCCCGATTGAGCGCAATCACCCCGAGATACATGAGGAAAAGCACGAAGACCGAGGTCAATCGCGCATCCCATACCCACCAGGTGCCCCACATCGGCTTGCCCCAGAGAGAGCCGGTGACGAGCGCAAGGAAAGTGAAACAGGCGCCGATGGGAGCTGCCGCCTTGGCCGAAACATCGGCGAGCGGATGACGCCAGACGAGCGTGCCTAGGGCAGAGATCGCCATCACCGTATAGCACATCATCGACAGCCAGGCGGAAGGAACATGCACATACATGATGCGCACCGTCTCGCCCTGCTGGTAGTCGCCCTCGGTGGTGAAGGAAAGCCAAAGGCCGATGGCGAAGCAAACGACCGTTAGCACCGTCAGCCAAGGCAGCACACGATCGGCCAGCGCCAGGAACCGGGTCGGGTTAGCCAGAGCGCTGAACTTGCGGATGGCGAGGCTGTTTTCGTTCATGACGGCTCTTTAACGCGGAAGCACAGCTTTCGCAATTGACCCTGGTCGATCACGTTAGATCACGATGATTTTAGGTCGGATCGACCTAAAATCATAAAGGTGATCGATTCTAAGACGTCAGCGCGAAATGCGGGCTGAAAACCGCGCACACTTTTCCTCATCCCGCGCTATCGTTAGGTCCGTATTGACACTGCGCTCAATCAGCCGAGTGCCTCAATGCCGCGGCCGCTGCCACTGGCCCGATCACCGCGAAGAACAGGGTTATCGCCATCAAAATCATGAAAGGCGGCAGGAAGGGGGCGGGATCTTCGATTGCCGCGTAAACCGCGCTGACGCCGAAGATCAGTACGGGCACGGCGAGCGGCAGCACGAGGATCGAGACCAGAAGGCCCCCACGCGGCAGCGCCACGGCAACGGCGGCGCCGACGGCGCCGATGAAGGTGATCGCCGGCGTGCCTGCCAGAAGGGTAAGCATGGTGGCGCCGATCGCCGGTTCATTCATGTTCATGAACAGGCCGAGAAAGGGAGAGGCGATCACCAGCGGCAGGCCTGTTGCGGCCCAGTGGGCGGCGCATTTGACGAAGACGGTGAGGAGCAATGGCGTTTCCTGCATCAGCAGCAGGTCGAGCGAGCCGTCCTCGCGCTCCGCCTGGAAAAGCCGGTCGAGGCCGAGCAGTGAGGCGAGCAGCGCGCCGATCCAGAGGATAGCCGGGCCGATGCGCGCGAGCAGGTTGAGGTCCGGTCCAACGCCGAAGGGGATGACGGCGACCACGGTCATGAAGAAGAGCACGCCGAGCATGGCGCCGCCGCCGGCGCGAACGGCAAGCTTCAGGTCGCGGAAGAAGAGGGCGATCAATGTACGAAACCCCTCATCTGCAGGGCCTGCGTCTGGCCGATCCCGAGCGGCTGATGGGTGGCGGTGATCACGATGCCGCCGCGCCCGAGATGCGCGGCGACCAGTCCGGAGAAGAGCCTGTCCGCTCCCGCGTCGAGCGCCGCCGTCGGCTCGTCGAGAATCCAGATCGGCCGATGGGCGACGAGCAGTTTCGCCATTGCCATCCGCCGCTGCTGTCCGGCCGAGAGATAGCCGAAGGGCAGGTGCGTGATGTCGGCAAGACCGACCGCCTCGGCGGCGGCGGCAAGATCGGTGCCGGTGCCGCCGGGCGCATCGCCGAGGAAACGCTGCCAGAAGGAAAGATTTTCTTCGACCGTCAGTTCGCGCTTCATTGCGTTGCGATGGCCGAGATAGTGGCTGAGCTCGTGCGGATGCTTGAAACCCGGCGGGCCGTCCTCGAGGAAGAGCCCGCCCGATTCGGCGGCCAGGAGGCCCGCTAGAACACGCAGCAGGGTCGATTTTCCGGAGCCGTTCGGACCCGTCACGATCAATGCTTCTCCGGCCGCAAGCGCAAAGGAAATATCGTTAAAAATCAGGTCCTCGCCACGCCTTGCACTCAGACCTTCAACCAGCAGGCGCATGAATATTCAGCTTTCCTCGACGCCCTTGCGGCAGAGCGAAAAAATTCCGTTTTGGACCTTGGTTGGTCTGGCACGATTTGGAGAAATTATCTATAAGGCGGCCAACACGCCAGCGGTCGGCGTGAATTTCATCCAAGCGCCGAACATGGAATGACATTCCACGTACGGACAGCGGAAATGGCCGCACCCGCATCCCATTTCGCGCTTCACAGGCGCTCGGGCGTTCGTACGTCAGCTTTTGGCGATCAGACGGAACGGGGTATTTTCCAGTGTCCAAATCCCTAGACAGTTTCAATTGTCGCTCCACGCTCACGGTCAATGGCGTGGATTATGTCTATTACAGCCTTCCGAAGGCGGAGGCGAACGGCCTTGCCGGCGTATCGAAGCTTCCCTATTCGATGAAGGTGCTTTTGGAAAACCTGTTGCGCAATGAGGACGGCCGTTCCGTCACCAAGCAGGACATTGAAAACATCGCCGCCTGGCTCAGCGACAAGGGCACGGCCGAGAACGAGATCGCCTATCGCCCGGCGCGCGTGCTGATGCAGGACTTCACCGGCGTTCCGGCGGTCGTCGACCTCGCGGCAATGCGCGACGCCATGGTTTCGCTCGGCGGCGACGCTGAAAAGATCAACCCCCTCGTTCCCGTCGATCTCGTTATCGACCATTCGGTCATCGTCGACGAATTCGGCACGCCCACGGCCTTTGCCCGCAACGTCGAACTCGAATACCAGCGCAACGGCGAGCGCTACCGCTTCCTGAAGTGGGGCCAGCAGGCGTTCAAGAACTTCCGCGTCGTGCCGCCCGGCACCGGCATCTGTCACCAGGTGAACCTCGAATATCTGGGCCAGGCCGTCTGGACCAAGGAGGAAGACGGCGAAATCATTGCTTATCCGGATACCTGTGTCGGCACCGACAGCCACACGACGATGATTAACGGTCTCGGCGTGCTCGGCTGGGGCGTCGGCGGCATCGAAGCGGAAGCGGCGATGCTAGGCCAGCCGGTCTCGATGCTCCTGCCGGAAGTCATCGGCTTCAAGCTCACCGGCAAGCTCAAGGAAGGCGTGACGGCGACGGACCTCGTTCTGACCGTCGTTCAGATGCTGCGCAAGAAGGGCGTTGTCTCGAAGTTCGTCGAATTCTTCGGCCCCGGCCTCGACAACATGACGCTCGCCGACCGCGCGACGATCGGCAATATGGGTCCGGAATACGGCGCCACCTGCGGCTTCTTCCCGGTCGATGCCGAGACGATCAACTATCTCACCATGTCCGGTCGTGAAGAGCAGCGAATCGCGCTGGTCGAGGCCTATTCCAAGGCGCAAGGCATGTGGCGCGAAGGCGACGGCGCCGATCTCATCTTCACCGACACGCTGGAGCTCGACCTCGGCGACGTGGTGCCGTCGATGGCCGGGCCGAAACGCCCCGAGGGCCGCATTGCGCTCGAAAACATCGCTTCCGGCTTCGCGACGGCGCTCGACAACGACTACAAGAAGCCCGGCCAGCTTTCGAACCGCTATGCGGTCGAAGGCACGGATTTCGATCTCGGCCATGGCGACGTCGCGATCGCGGCGATCACCTCCTGCACCAACACCTCCAACCCCTCGGTGCTGATCGCGGCCGGTCTGCTCGCTCGCAACGCCGTCGCCAAGGGCCTTAAGACCAAGCCCTGGGTCAAGACCTCGCTCGCTCCGGGATCGCAGGTCGTAGCCGAATATCTGGCGAAGTCCGGCTTGCAGACGGACCTCGACAAGCTCGGCTTCAACCTGGTCGGTTTCGGCTGCACCACCTGCATCGGCAATTCCGGCCCGCTGCCGACGGAGATCTCCAAGACGATCAACGACAAAGGCCTGATCGTCGCCGGCGTGCTTTCGGGCAACCGTAACTTCGAAGGCCGCATTTCGCCGGACGTACAGGCGAACTACCTCGCCTCGCCGCCGCTCGTCGTCGCCTACGCGCTTGCCGGTTCGGTGCAGAAGGATCTCACCAAGGAGCCGATCGGCGAGGACAAGGACGGCGAGCCCGTCTATCTGAAAGACATCTGGCCAAGCTCCCAGGAGATCCAAGAGTTCATCTTCAATTACGTCACCCGAGAGCTCTATGCGACAAAATATGCGGACGTCTTCAATGGCGACGCCAACTGGCAGGCGGTCCAGGTTCCGGCCGGTCAGACCTATGCTTGGGACGAAGCCTCCACCTATGTCCAGAACCCGCCCTATTTCGTCGGCATGGGCAAGAAGGGCGCCGGCATCTCCGATATCAGGGGTGCGCGCGTCCTTGGCCTCTTCGGCGACAAGATCACCACCGACCACATCTCTCCCGCCGGTTCGATCAAGGCCGCCTCGCCCGCGGGCACCTACCTGCTCGAGCACGGCGTCACCGTCGCTGACTTCAACCAGTACGGCACTCGCCGCGGCAACCATGAAGTGATGATGCGCGGTACCTTCGCCAATATCCGCATCCGCAACCACATGCTCGGCCCGAACGGCAAGGAAGGCGGCTATACGATCCACTATCCCTCCAAGGAGGAGATGTCGATCTACGATGCGGCGATGATGTACAAGGAAGAGGGTGTCCCCCTCGTCATCTTCGCCGGCGTCGAATACGGAAACGGATCGTCGCGCGACTGGGCAGCCAAGGGTACCAACCTTCTCGGCGTCAAGGCCGTGATCGCGCAGTCCTTCGAGCGTATCCACCGGTCCAACCTCGTCGGTATGGGCGTCATCCCCTTCGTATTCGAGGAAGGCATGAGCTGGGAATCGCTCGGTCTCAAGGGCGACGAACTGGTGACGATCGAGAACCTCGCCAATGTCCAGCCGCGCGAGAAGCGGGTGGCGAAGATTACCTGTGGCGACGGCACTGTGAAAGAGGTCCCGCTCATCTGCCGTATCGATACGCTGGACGAGGTCACTTACGTCAACAATGGCGGCATCCTGCAGACGGTTCTGCGCGATCTCGCTGCGTAAAAGAGACAGTTGATTCTGGAAGCCGGGGCGTCCGCCGATGCCCCGGCTTTCTAGCGGGATGAGGAAAATTATGCGCCGTTTTCCGCCCGCATTCCGCGCGAACTTCTTGCAATGCCCGCTTTAGTACTTTGAATCGCTGCATGGAGACATGCAGTAGGACTCTCGATCGCCGGGCGTCCCTTATGCTTGCAATGGTCACTCCAACGTGACTTTCTGTTGAGGTCCGGCCGTCGTATGTAAGGTTACGCCCCCACAGGAACACGAGTGTCGATCGCAAGTCATGACATCAGCCTTTAGACCAATGATCCGGCACCTCGTCCTGACGATAGGACTTTTCGGCGCCATCAGCGGCGCGGCTGCGGCGGACAACGGCAAGGCGGTCAAGGGCGTCGTCGAGCTTTTTACCAGCCAGGGCTGCTCGTCCTGTCCGCCGGCGGATGCGGCGCTGAAGACGCTGATCGACGAGGGCGAAGTCGTGGCGCTCGCCTATCACGTCGACTACTGGAACTATCTCGGCTGGGCGGACACGCTTGCCTCCAAGGAAAACACGGAGCGCCAATATGCCTATGCCCGGATGCTCGGCCGCAACGGCGTCTATACGCCCCAAGTGATCCTGAACGGGCGAGACCATATGAACGGTTCCGACCTGCTGGCGATCAAGGGCCGGCTAGAGACGATGCGTGCCGCAGGAAAGGGGCTCGCCGTTCCGGTCGAAGCCGCGATGGTGGGCGACGGGATCTCGATCAAGGTCGGTGCCGGCGAAGGCAAGGCGAATGTCGTCGTCGTGTATTTCGACCGGGCGAGGGTCGTCAATGTCGAGCGGGGCGAGAACAGGGGCAAGCGGATCGCCTATTGGCATGCCGTCAAGGACATCCAGACGATTGGCATGTGGAACGGCAAGCCTGCCCAGTTCACCCTGCCGGCCTCGGTTCTGATCGAGGAACGTGGCAACAGCGGTTGCGCCGTCCTGCTGCAATCGTTGAAGGACAAGGAGACGCCTGGCGCGATCCTTGGCGCGGCGACCGTTCTCGCGGGGCCGCAGGGCAAGCTATAGGCAGGAAGCAGGAAGATATGCGGCTGCAAAACGTCGAGCCTGCGCCATGGATTTTGCCCCGCACCCTCTTCCCGCACGCGGGGCGAGGGGACGAAAACGGCGCCGTGAATCTCCTTCGCTTCGCTTACAGGGAGAAGGTGCCGGCAGGCGGATGAGGGGGCATGCGAACGCAATCGAAGCGTAAGGGGTGGTTCGGCCCGGCAGCATCGAGGGGCTGGGGCTGAGGGTTCGAAGTTACCGGACCGAACCGGCCATGCCTGCGTTCGGGAACCTCCCGCAGCAT
>JAPSJG010000388.1 GCA_031178305.1 Sinorhizobium sp. | reverse complement strand
CGCCTTGCCGAAAAGTGGGAGCAGAACGCCGACGGTAGCTGGCGCTTCCACCTGCGTCAGGGCGTCAAGTTCTCTGACGGCACGGCCTTCGAGGCGAAAGACGTCAAGCACAGCTTCGATCGTATCATGAGTGACAAGAACGCCTGTGAATCGCGCCGATACTTCGGCGGCATGACCGTGACGCCTGCCATCGTCGATGACTACACGATCGATTTCAAAGCGGACCCGGCCCAGCCGATCCTGCCGCTCCTGATGTCGTTGGTCACCATCGTACCCGAAGAAACGCCGCTCGAATTCGTGCGCGAGCCGGTCGGCACCGGTCCCTATAAGCTGACCAACTGGACGCCAGGCCAGCAGATCGTACTGACGGGTCGCGACGACTATTGGGGCGCAAAGCCCGACGTAACGGAAGCCACCTACCTGTTCCGTGCCGACCCGTCGGTGCGTGCCGCCATGGTGCAGACCGGCGAAGCAGATCTGTCGCCATCGATCTCGCAGCTCGACGCCACCAATCCGGCGACGGACTTCTCCTACCTTGACAGCGAAACGGTCTATCTGCGCATAGACCACAATATCGAGCCGCTGAACGACGTTCGCGTTCGCCGCGCACTGAACCTTGCCATCGACCGCCAGGCCTTCATTGGCACGCTGGTTCCGGAAGGCGCGCTGCTCGCGACGGCCATCGTTCCACCGCCGACGCTCGGCTGGAACCCGGATGTAAAGGTCTTCCCCTTCGATCCGGAGGGCGCGAAGAAGCTGCTTGAGGAAGCCAAGGCGGATGGCGTCAAGGTTGAAACCCCGATCACCATCATCGCTCGGTCGGCGAATTTCCCGAATGTCACCGAGATCATGGAAGCCATCCAGGCGCAGTTGCAGGACGTCGGCTTCAAGGTCGACCTGAAGTTCGTCGAGGTCGCCGAGCACGAACAGTATTACTCCAAACCTTTCAAGGAAGGTCGTGGCCCACAGATTGTTGCAGCCATGCATGACAACTCGAAGGGCGATCCATCCTTCTCGATGTTCTTCAAGTATGCGTCGGACGGCACTCAGTCCGGCTTCTCCGACCCGAAGGTCGATGACCTGATCAAGCGCGCCTCAGCGGTGGTCGGCGACGAACGCGCCAAGCTCTGGTCGGAACTGATCGCCTACCTGTATGATGACGTGGTCGCGGACGTGCTCCTGTTCCACATGGTCGGCTTCTCGCGGGTTTCCGAGCGCCTGGACTTCAAGCCGACCATGGCGACCAACTCGACGCTCCAGCTCTCGGAGATCAAGATCAAGTAAAGTCGCACTGGCGAACCATACGGTTGCCAGTCACAACTGCAATCAAGGCGGCGGATAATCTCGCCGCCGGATTCCCTTGAGGGCGCCATGCTGAAATTCGTTCGAAAGCGCGCTGTGGCCAGTCTGATATCGCTCGTCGGACTGGTCGTCATGGTCTTCTTTCTCTCGCGGTTGACGGGTGATCCGGCGGCCTTGTTCCTTCCGGTCGAGGCATCCGCGGAGATGAAGGAGCAGTTCCGTGAACTGCACGGCCTGAACGATCCTCTATTGGTACAGTTCGCGCGCTATGTCGGCGACGTGTTGACGGGCGACTTTGGCGAGTCCCTGCGCAAGGCTCGCCCGGCGCTCGACGTGGTGCTCGAAGCCTTCGTTTGGACCCTCTGGCTTGCCGTGATCACGATGGCGCTGGTCGCAGGCGCCGCAATCGTTGTGGGTTCGCTCGCCGCCTTCCGCGCAGGTGGTTTCTTCGACCGCCTGTCGTCCGTCATCTCGCTAATCGGCGCGTCGGTTCCCGATTTCTGGGTCGCCATCGTCGCTATCGTTATCTTTTCCGTAAACCTCGCCTGGCTGCCGACTTCAGGTACAGGCTCGCTGTACCATTGGATCCTGCCGATCTCAGTGCTGTTTATCCGGCCGTTCGGCATCATCGTGCAAGTGGTGCGCGGCTCGATGATCGGCGCGCTCTCCTCGGCTTATGTGAAGACTGCACGCGCCAAGGGCGTCAAATCGGGCCCGATCATCTTCGTCCATGCCCTGCGCAATGCCATGCTCCCGGTCATCACCGTGATCGGCGACCAGGCGGCGAGCCTGCTCAACGGTGCAGTCATCGTCGAGACCATTTTCGGCTTTCCGGGCGTCGGCAAGCTGATGATCGATTCCATTCTGCAACGGGACTTTAACGTCGTGCTCGCCGCCATCCTCGTCACGGCGCTCGCAATCTTCCTCATGAACCTGCTGATCGACCTTGCCTATGCGCTGCTCGATCCGCGGATACGGCATTGAGGAGGCCGCCATGACGCTGCAAACCACCGCCATTGTCGAGGAACCCGGCTTCGCAACGCGTATGCTCCGCATGCTGCTCGCCGACAAGTTCGCGTTCTGTGCGGCAATCTTCCTGCTCTTGGTCCTGATCCTCGCGATAGTCGGACCGAGCTGGCTCGGCGATCTGGCGACCAAGCAAAATCTCAGGGGCCGCAATGCCGCGCCTTTCGACTGGGAGCGCGCCTGGGTCTGGTGGATGGGCGCGGATGCGCTCGGCCGGCCGCTTCTCGCCCGCATCATCGTCGCCACGCAGAACACTTTGATGGTTGCGGCTGGCGCCGTCGCGGTTTCGGCGATCGTAGGCACCTTGCTCGGGCTTGTTGCCGGCTTCTCCGCGCCGCGCGTCAACCAGGTGATCATGCGGCTTGCGGACGTCATCATGTCGTTCCCGTCGCTGCTGATTGCCGTGATCGTGCTCTATATCCTCGGGTCGTCGATCCTGAACCTCATGCTTGTGCTCGCGATCACCCGCATCCCGGTCTATCTCAGGACGACGCGCGCGGAGGTCCTCGAAATCCGCGAGCGCATGTTCGTGCAGGCCGCCCGGGTGATGGGCGCGTCGAGCAAGCGCATCCTCTTCCGCCATATCCTGCCGGTCGTGCTGCCGACGCTGACGACGCTGGCGACGCTCGACTTCGCCTATGTGATGCTGGCCGAAAGCGCGCTCTCATTCCTCGGGATCGGCATCCAGCCGCCGGAAATCACCTGGGGCCTGATGATCTCGCAGGGCCGGCAATATCTCACCAATGCGTGGTGGCTGTCTTTCTGGCCGGGCCTTGCGATCATCCTCACCACCTTGTCGCTGAACCTGCTCTCGAACTGGCTGCGCATCGCGCTCGATCCGGTGCAGCGCTGGCGCCTCGAAATGAAAGGTCGCGACAATGGCTGACCATCTCCTGGAAGTCCGTGACCTCTCGGTCGAGTTCCACACCGCTATGGGCGTGGTAAAAGCGGTTCGCAACATCTCCTACCATCTCGACCGCGGCGAGACGCTGGCGATCCTCGGCGAAAGCGGGTCCGGCAAGTCGGTCTCCTCGTCGGCGATCATGAACCTCGTCGACGTGCCGCCGGGACGCATCAGCTCGGGAGAAATCCTGCTCGATGGCGTCGATCTCCTGAAGATGCCGGCGCAGGAGCGGCGCGAGGTGAACGGGCGGCGCATCGCCATGATCTTCCAGGATCCGCTGAGCCACCTTAACCCGGTCTATACGGTCGGCTGGCAGATCCGCGAGGCGCTCACCACCCATGGAACGGATGCCGTCAAGGCCCGGGCCGAGGCCCTGCGCCTCTTGACACGTGTCGGCATTCCGGACCCCGAGCACGCCCTGAACAAATATCCGCACGAGTTCTCCGGCGGGCAGCGGCAGCGCGTCATGATCGCAATGGCACTGGCGCTTCGCCCCGATCTCCTGATTGCCGACGAGCCGACGACGGCACTCGACGTCACCGTTCAGGCGGAAGTTCTCGCCCTGCTCGAAGAATTGCAGCAGGAGACCGGCATGGCGGTCCTCATCATCACGCACGATCTCGGCGTGGTCGCCGAGATCGCCGACCGCGTCGTGGTGATGGAGAAGGGCGAACTGGTCGAGGCTGGCACGGTCCGCGAGGTCTACAAGAACCCGCAGCA
>JAPSJG010000387.1 GCA_031178305.1 Sinorhizobium sp. | reverse complement strand
GAGGATTGAAACTGGAGGCCGGCGCGTGACGCGCCCGGGAGAGTTCCCCTTGCGGGAACCAGTGGAGGAGAGACATGATCAGGAAAATTCTTGCCGCCGCTTTAGCGGCATCGCTTTCGCTCGCCGGTGCCCTTTCCGTCGCAGCGCAGGAAGCGCCCAAGGTTGGCGTCGTCGTCAAGATCGGCGGCATCCCGTGGTTCAACGCTATGGAAGCCGGCATCAAGGAGCGTGGCCAAAAGCTCGGGCTCGACGCTTTCATGGTCGGACCGACCAGCGCTGACCCGGCATTGCAGGTTCGCGCAATCGAGGATTTGATCGCCCAGGGCGTGAAGGTTATCGGCGTCGTGCCCAACGATGCCAAGGTGCTGGAGCCGGTGCTGACGAAAGCCAAAGAGAAGGGCATCATTGTCATCACGCATGAATCGCCGAGCCAAAAGGGCGCGGACTGGGACTTCGAGCTCGCTTCGTCTCAGGGTTTCGGCGAGGCGCATGGCAAGCTTCTGGCGGAGAAAATGGGCGGCAAGGGCGAATATGCGGTCTTCGTCGGTTCGCTGACCGTCCCGCTGCACAATGCCTGGGCAGACGCGGCAATCGCCTACATCAAGAAGAACCATCCCGAGATGACCTTGGTCGGTGAACGCTACGGCGTTGCCGAGGACGTCGACAAGAGCCGCTCGACGGCCCTCGATCTGATCTCCGCTCACCCCAATCTGAAAGGCTTCCTGGCCTTCGGCAGCCAAGGCCCGATCGGCGCCGGCCGCGCTATCGAAGAACGCCGAAAGGTCGGTCAGATCTTCGTTCTCGGACCCTTTTCGCCCGGACAGGGCCAGAAGCTCGTGAAGTCCGACGCGATCTCCGGAGGCTTCATGTGGAATCCCAAGCAGGCCGGCGAAGTCTTCGTAACGCTGGCCGACAAGCTCCTCAAGGGCGAGGAGATCAAGGACGGTGAGGAAATCGAAGGTCTCGGCGTGGTCCATCCGGATTTCCAGAACCGCAACATCATCGTCGACCAGCTCGTGCCGATCAACAAGGACACGGTCGACGAGCTCGCCGCGATGGGTCTCTAGACCGCAGTGGTTTCGGGCGGGATGCCGGCCGTGCATCCCACTCCACGGGTTCTCCCGGCTGCTGGGCCGGCTTCGGCCGGCCTGGCAAGTCTCATGAAACGAAGTTCGACAGGCGCAGGGTCCATGCATCAGGCAACGAGCGCGACGGTAGGCGAAAAGCCGCTTCTGTCCCTTCGCAACATCAACATGACGTTCGGCGGCGTCAAGGCGCTGAAGAATGTGAGCTTCGAGGTGCTCCCCGGTGAAGTGCATTGTCTCGCCGGCGAGAACGGTTGCGGCAAGAGCACGCTCATCAAGGTTATCACCGGTGTCTATCGCCCGGCGGATGGCGCAGTCATCGAGTATGACGGTGAGACCTATTCGCACATGTCGCCGGTCACCGCGCAGGATCGCGGCATCCAGGTCATCTGGCAGGATCTGGCGCTGTTCCCGGAAATGAGCGTGGCCGAGAACATCGCCTTCCACGAGATCGTGGGTCGCCGGCCGCGTCTCGTCGACTACGGCCGCATCCGGCGGATCGCCACCAACGCGCTCTCCCGTCTCGGCGTAACGCTCGACGTCGAGCTGCCACTCAAGGAATACGCGATCTCCCAGCGCCAGATCGTGGCGATCGCCCGGGCTCTTGTCGGCGAGGCCAAACTCGTTTTCATGGACGAGCCGACGGCTTCGCTGACGCAATCGGAGACCGATCATCTCCTTGATATCGTCCGCGCTCTTTCGGCCTCCGGTGTAGCGGTGGTTTTCGTCAGCCACCGGCTGGCCGAAGTTCTTGAGATTTCAAGCCGCATCACTGTCCTGCGTGATGGCGCGTTGGTCGGGGTCTATCCTGCCGCCGGCATGATGCAGTCGCGCATCACCGAACTGATGACCGGCAAGACCTTCGACCAGCACGTCCGCGCACGTCCGGAGGACGATCAGCCGGTCGTGCTCGATGTTCGGGGGCTGACGCGACCGGGCCAGTTCGAGAACATCTCGCTCACCGTCCGCCGCGGCGAAACGGTCGGCATCACCGGTCTCTTGGGGGCAGGGCGGACCGAGCTGGCACTCGCCCTGTTCGGAATGCTGAAGCCCGCCTCGGGCTCGATCAGCATCGAGGGCCGAGAGGTCCGCTTCGGCTCGAACCGCGACGCGATCAAGGCGGGTGTCGCCTATCTCTCGGAAGACCGTCTGTCGCTCGGGCTCATTCAGCCTCAGTCGATTGCCGACAACCTCGTGATCGCCTCGCTTCGCAAAGTCCTCTCCGGAGGGCTGCTTTCCGACGATCGCAAGCGCGCCCTCGTTTCCCGCTGGATCGCCGATCTCGGCGTCAGGATCGGCCGCCAGGCGGATGCGATATCCACGCTTTCCGGCGGCAACCAGCAGCGCGTCGCGATCGCCAAGTGGCTCGCTACCGATCCGAAGATACTCATTCTCGACTGCCCCACCGTCGGCGTCGATGTCGGCGCCCGCGCGGGGATCTTCGATATCGTTGCCAAGCTCGCCGAGAGCGGGCTGGCGATCATCCTGATATCCGACGAGGTGCCGGAGGTCTATTTCAACGCCGACCGGGTCCTGCACATGGCGCAGGGCCGGCTCGTCGGCAGCTATGATCCGCGCCAGACGCGTCTGGAAGACATCGAGGCGGCCGTCTATGCGTAGCCTGATCCGTACTCACGGGACCGAATTCTCGCTGCTGGCCGTGATCATTGCCATCAGCACCGTGCTTTCCTTCGCCACGGCGCACTTCTTCTCGCTCGGCAACGCCTTCGACCTCCTGAACATCAGCGCCGTCAACATCATCTTTGCGGTCGGGCTATTGGTGGTGCTGATCGCCGGCGGCATAGACATCTCCTTTGCGGTTGCCGCTTCCGTCGTCCAATATTGCACGGCTATCGTGCTCGGCTGGATCGGCGGTGGCGGCTGGGTTTCCGGACTACTCATCGCCGGTTCGCTCGGCGTGCTGCTCGGCTGCGTCAATGCGTTTCTGATCCATCGCTTCCGGATCATCTCGATCGTTGCGACGATCTCCACTTTCAACATCTATTTCGGGCTGCTGATGTTCTTCACCCGGGGCGTGTCGATTTACAACCTGCCCGACTGGTTGACCGACCGGGTGATCCTGTTCGAGCATGAAATGCCGGATGGAACCTGGATCGAGATCACGCTCCCCGTTCTCGTCATGGCCATCTGCGTCGTGGCAACCTGGATGCTGATCACGCGTACCTCGATCGGCCGCCAGCTCTATGCCTTCGGCGACAATCCGGAAGGGGCGCGCCGCTTCGGGATCAATATCGGCGCCATGCAGTTCATCGCCTTCGGCTGGCTCGGCCTGATGGCCGGCATCGGTGGCCTCATCCAGGCGCACTACGCCCAGGAGGTGGTGCCAAACGCGCTCTATGGCCGAGAGCTCGACGTGCTTGCTGCCGTCGTCCTCGGCGGCGCCCGCCTCGGCGGCGGCAAGGGTTCGGTGCTCGGCTGCGTGCTCGGCGTACTCTTGATTTCGATCACCCAGAACGGCCTCAACCTGATGGGTGTGTCGCCTTTCGCCTTCAAGATGATCGTCGGCGCCATCATCCTCGTCGCCATCACGCTTTCCAACACCCGGATAGAGCGTCTGCTGCCTTTCGTTAGCCAGAAGGGAACGGGACGATGACCACGATCCTCGAACGCGTCAAAACCGTCCTCGGTCCGGAAATGGCCGGCCCCGGCCTCGCCTTCCTCGCCGTCGTGCTCGTCTTCGGCCTTGCCTCACCGCAGTTCCTGAGTGCCGCGACCTTCGGTTCCGTCGCTTTCCAGCTTCCGGAATTGGGCCTGCTGACGCTCGCCATGCTGCTGCCGATCCTCACCGGCGGCCTCAATCTGGCGATCACCTTCACTGCGAATATCGCCGGGCTGACGGTCGCCTGGGTGCTGAGGG
>JAPSJG010000386.1 GCA_031178305.1 Sinorhizobium sp. | reverse complement strand
GGCAATGTCGAAAGCTGTGATCGCAGTCCTGTTCCTATCGATTCTCGCTCTTTCGTCCTGCGCCAACACGGCACGTGGGTTCAGGCAGGACAGCACGCAAACGGGGCACGCCGTCGACAGTGCTACGAAGCGCGTCTTGAAAGCGAGTGCGCAGTAGCGGCGAGAGTTCGTGTGTTCACTACCAGACCCGGCGGCGCAAGCCGTTCCACATCCATGTCCAAAGGGTCGGGTGGTACCATTGCCGTGACGATGCAGCGATCTCGATTGGCCGAAGATTGCCCGTGAGCGCATCTTCGACAGCCTGGATCGCGATGCCGGTGGAGGCTGCTGTCTGCAGCAGCGGATAGGTGTGCATCGTATCGGCACGGCTCGGCACCTGTCGTGACTGATAGAGAATGCCGCCGGTGTCGAGACCTTCATCGACGAGATGGACCGTGACCCCGAAATTTCCGGCGTCGTTATTGACGAGAGCCCAGTAGCCGCCCATCAGGCCGCGATATTGCGGATTGATGCCGGCATGGAAATTCAAGACCGGGCAGGGGATCACAGCAAGTGTATCCGGTCGCAGCATGCGGCAGCTGATCAGGAACACGACGGCAGGCTGAAGGCTGGCCAGCTTCGCGCGGCCCTCCGCATCATTGACGGATTTGATGCGGTGCGCCGGAATCGCGGCATTGAGGTCAACCGAAACGCCGTACTGCCGCAGGATCTCAGCCGCCCGCCGTTGGGTGAAGCGCTTGCCGCAGCGAGAGACGATCATGGTTGCCAATTGGCCAAGTGCAGTTCCCCAGCCGAGCCTGCGAGCGCGCCGCGTGACGAAGAGCGCTTTCGATTCCGGCTGCTCCTGCAGCACGACCACGTCGTCGAAACGGGCGGCGAGCGCGTTGATCATGATATTCGGATTGTCGCCGCCGGCGGTGACGACGACGATGCGTCGGTTGGTCCGGGCGCTCGCCGTTTCGTTGGACATGATTTTCACCCGATCGGTTTGCGCGGCTCGCCGAAGCAGCCCGGGACGATATGCCGGCGTAGGCGTTACTGTCCTGTTAAGCGAGGCGGTACTTGCAGGGATATGGGGATCGAGTCTCCGGGCCGCGGATGCGACGCGGCCGGATTTCTGTGACACACGGATGAGAGAATGCGTGGAATGGCGGCGGGCTCCATTTGGCGTCTGATCTGCCGGATTGCGGTTCGGTACGCATCTGCCCGCGATCAGCCTTGTCGCCGCTCCCTCCGTCATAAGAGGGCTACCCCGCACCGGGAGATCGAACGTGTTCACCGATTGGCAGGGGCGGATCAGGCGCCGATCAGCGACCGCGTCAGATCGCCGTAGCCGGTGTAGCGATATTCATACTCCAGCCCAAGCGTGTCGGCGGCGCGGCGCGCCTTCTCTTGCAGCGCCTCGTCTTCCACCTGCGAGAGATAGACGAGTTTCCGGTAATTGCCAAAATACATGTCGCGCAGCTCAGGATGGCGGTCGAGGCCGAGCGGTTCGATGACGAAGGCTTCGAACTGGCGGGCGAGGAAATCGGTAAGAAAGAAGGCGGTGAGATCGTCGTCCCAGCGCTCGGCGAAGGCATCGTTGCCGGCGAAAAAGGAATAGCAATGCGGACCGGGAATGCGGCTTACGCCTTCCTCCTCGCAGAGCCGGTCGATCAGCCCGCCGGTGCCGCAATCGGCATAGGCGATGAAGATGCGCTCGAAGCCCTCCGCACGCGCCCGGGCGATCGCTTCGCGCAGCCCCGGCACGATCTTTTCCGGGGTATTGTGCCAGATCGCGGGCAGACAGTTGAGGTTGATATGCCCGAGATCGTTCGCTTCGCAGACGGCAAGGATTTCGCGCGCGATGGCGCCGCAACCAATGACGTGAACTTTCTTTGGTTGTGCACGTTCTCTTGCCGATGTCGCGTTTTCCATTTTTATTCAGCTCGCAATAACGTGAAGGATTCGCGCCTATGACAGTAAAAACTCTTGCGACGATCGGACTCGCCTTGATGGCTGTTACGACCTTGGCTTCCTGCGGCAACACGATCCGCGGCATGGGACAGGATACCGCAAACGCCGTGAACGCGACAGAGGACGCAGGGCGCAGGGTCGCCCGAGCGGCCAACTGACCGCGTTTTCCCGTGTTCAAGCGGATAGCGCCCAAATGAGAAAAGCCGGCTGGGCACATCTGCGCAGCCGGCTTCCTTCGCGTGAATTCAGACGGTCTCAGCCCGCGGCAAGCTGGTTGTGCTTGCGCTTGATGAAGTCCTTGGCAGTCTCGACGGCGACGGCCGCATCGCGGCAATAGGCGTCGGCGCCAACGGCCTTGCCGAATTCCTCGTTGAGCGGCGCGCCGCCGACGAGCACGACGTAGTCGTCGCGCAGACCCTTTTCCTTCATCGTGTCGATCACGACCTTCATATAGGGCATGGTCGTCGTGAGTAGTGCCGACATGCCGAGTATGTCCGGCTGTTCGCGTTCGAGCGCCTCAATATAATTCTCGACCGGATTGTTGATGCCGAGGTCCACGACGTCGAAGCCGGCGCCCTCCATCATCATGCCGACGAGGTTCTTGCCGATGTCGTGAATATCGCCCTTGACGGTGCCGATCACCATTTTGCCGAGCTTCGGTGCGCCAGTTTCGACGAGCAGGGGGCGTAGGATCGTCATGCCGGCTTTCATCGCATTGGCCGAGAGCAGCACTTCCGGCACGAAGAGAATGCCGTCGCGGAAGTCGATGCCGACGATGCGCATGCCTTCGACGAGCGCCTGGGTCAGGATGTCGTAGGGTGTCCAGCCGCGTTCGAGGAGGATGTGCGTGCCATCCTCGATTTCCTCCTTGAGACCGTCATAAAGGTCGTCATGCATCTGCTGCACGAGTTCCTCGTCGGAAAGGTCCTCGAGAATGATTTCATCATCTGCCATAGTAGGGTTCCTCGGTTCCTGGCACGGTCATTTCGCGCGGGTGAGCACGATGGGCACAATCCGGGCGCGTTGCTCAATCCTTAGCGGTCCACGCCTGAAAATCTCCCTTCGAAAGCGACGTCGCATGTGATGAAAAACGACGAAGGGCGTCGTCCGGCGGTCGCCTCGGGACAGTCCTACCGCATTATCGCGGCGCCGGGTACCGGGTGGGCCGGTAAAATTATGCAACAGTTCAAGGCGTTATACGCCGGTGGAACGCGACCGGTCGCATCTAAGCCAGCGCGATTTGCCGTTCGCGCGATCGGATAGCGCCGTGCAAGCCCCGGCTCACCAGCCAGGCGAGTGTCTAAGTTGCGCCACCCTTTGGCGCATTGAGACCCGTACCGGTCCGGCGGCTTGCTAGCATTAGGCCAATTCGATGCCGGCGCATGGTTCCGACCACTGGATTCGATCGGTGGAAAGGATTATGCGCCCAACCAGTCAGAGTGTTGCCGCGTCCGTCTTCGGTTAAGCAAAGGCGCGGCGGGAGAGGAAGCGAGCGAATGAGCGACGTGACAGAACAAGGCGCGGTCGAAGGCGGCGGACGCCGCGCGCGTGGCGAGGGCAGGGGAGCGGCAGCACGCCGCGCATCCCGCACCGGCGGCGGTCCGGGGCCGTCTCTGCCCTATATCCAGCGCAAGATTCGCGAATATGAAGTGCTCGATGAAGAGGGCCTGCAGCTCATCGAGCGCAACGCCGATACCGTCCTCGAGGAGATCGGCATCGAGTTCCGCGACGACGCGGAGGCGCTCGAGCTCTGGAAGGCGGCCGGTGCCGACGTGCGCGGCCAGCGAGTGCATTTCCCGAAGGGTCTTTGCCGCGAGCTTCTGAAGAGTGCTCCGAAGGAGTTCACCTGGCACGCGCGCAACCCTGAGCGCAATGCGCAGATAGGCGGCAAGGCCACCGTCTTTGCGCCGGTCTACGGCCCGCCCTTCGTACGCGACCTCGAAGGCAACCGCCGCTACGCGACGATCGAGGATTTCCGCAATTTTGTGAAGCTCGCCTATATGGCGCCCT
>JAPSJG010000385.1 GCA_031178305.1 Sinorhizobium sp. | reverse complement strand
GTACGACGCGGACGGTGTCGGCGGCGCGGAGGCAGTTCGCTTGGCCACCGTCGACCGCGGGACGTCGATTACAGCGGAGGATTTCTTCGTCGTTTGAGGCTCAGCTTCGGGGTACGGAGATCCGAAAACGGCGTTGACGGGTGAGGGATTTCTGTTTATCAAATCGCCCCATGAAAATGTTCGCGGTTATTCTTGTGGTGGGACGGCGCATGGGCAGGATGGTGTAACCATCCGGCGGTAGCCACCCATGCGCTGAACGAGGCTCCTGATGGGGCCTTTTTTTATGTCCTCAAACACGCTAATCACCCCCAAACCTGAAAAAGGGACGGAAGCAGGCCAATGAGCGGAACTGAAAATCAGATGACCGGGGCGGAGATCGTTCTCCAGGCTCTGAAAGACAATGGCGTCAAGCACATCTTCGGCTATCCCGGCGGTGCCGTGCTTCCGATTTACGACGAAATTTTCCAGCAGGAAGACATTGAGCACATTCTCGTCCGCCACGAGCAGGGCGCCGGCCATATGGCCGAAGGCTATGCCCGCTCCACCGGCAAGGTCGGCGTCATGCTCGTCACTTCGGGTCCGGGCGCGACGAATGCCGTTACGGCTTTGCAGGATGCCTTGATGGACTCGATCCCGCTCGTGTGCATCTCCGGCCAGGTTCCGACGTCGCTGATCGGTTCGGATGCCTTCCAGGAATGCGATACGGTCGGCATCACCCGGCCTTGCACCAAGCACAATTGGCTGGTCAAGGACGTCAACGCCCTTGCCCGCGTCATCCATGAGGCATTCCGCGTCGCCCAGTCCGGCCGTCCCGGTCCGGTCGTCGTCGATATCCCGAAGGACATCCAGTTCGCGACCGGTATCTACACGCCGCCTTCCGCCGTTCCGACCCAGAAGAGCTACCAACCGAAGACGCAAGGCGACCTGAAGAAGATCGAGGAGGCAATCGCGCTGATGAAGACGGCGCGCCAGCCGGTCATCTATTCCGGCGGCGGCGTCGTCAATTCCGGGCCGCAGGCTGCCCATCTCCTGCGCGAGCTCGTCGAGATCACCAGCTTCCCCATCACCTCGACCCTGATGGGGCTCGGCGCCTATCCGGCCTCCGGCAAGAACTGGCTCGGCATGCTCGGCATGCACGGCACCTACGAGGCCAACATGGCGATGCATGATTGCGACGTCATGATCTGCATCGGCGCGCGTTTCGACGATCGCATCACCGGCCGGCTGAACGCCTTCTCGCCTAATTCGAAGAAGATCCATATCGACATCGACCCGTCGTCGATCAACAAGAACGTCCGCGTCGACGTTCCGATCGTCGGGGACGTCGCGACCGTTCTGGAGGACATGGTCCGCCTCTGGCGCGCGGCCGCGAAGTCGGTCGACAAGACACGTCTTGACGACTGGTGGGGTTCGATCGCCAAGTGGCGCGCCCGCAATTCGCTGGCTTACGCGCCGAGCGACGACGTCATCATGCCGCAATATGCGATCCAGCGGCTCTATGAGCTCACCAAGGGCCGCGACACCTACATCACGACCGAAGTCGGCCAGCACCAGATGTGGGCGGCCCAGTTCTTCGGTTTCGAGGAGCCGAACCGGTGGATGACCTCCGGAGGCCTCGGCACCATGGGCTACGGCTTCCCGGCCGCGATCGGCGTCCAGGTCGCGCATCCGGAAAGCCTCGTCATCGATATCGCCGGCGACGCCTCGATCCAGATGTGCATCCAGGAAATGTCCTGCGCAGTGCAATACGGCCTGCCGGTGAAGATCTTCATTCTCAACAACCAATATATGGGCATGGTCCGGCAGTGGCAGCAGCTCCTGCACGGCAACCGCCTGTCGCATTCCTACACGGAAGCGATGCCGGATTTCGTCAAGCTCGCCGAAGCTTATGGCGGCGTCGGCATCCGCTGCGAGAAGCCGGGCGAACTCGACGATGCCATCCGCCGGATGATCGATGCGCCGGCGCCGGTGATCTTCGACTGCCGCGTCGCGAACCTCGCCAACTGCTTCCCGATGATTCCGTCCGGCAAGGCGCACAACGAGATGCTGTTGCCCGACGAGGCGACGGACGAGGCAGTCGCCAGCGCGATCGACGCCAAGGGCCGCCAACTCGTTTAAGGATAGGGGTAGAGGACCAATAATGAGTGCACATCTTCAGCCGACGGGCTCTGCCTATTTCATCGCCAAGGAGACGGAGCTTGCGGAGACGCATACGCTCTCGGTCCTCGTCGACAACGAGCCGGGCGTGCTCGCCCGCGTCATCGGCCTCTTCTCCGGCCGCGGCTACAACATCGAGAGCCTGACGGTTTCCGAGACCGAGCACGAGGCGCATCTCTCGCGCATTACCATCGTCACCCGCGGCACGCCGCATGTGCTTGAGCAGATCAAGAACCAGCTCGAGCGGCTGGTGCCGGTCCACCGGGTGGTCGACCTCACAGTTCGCGCGGCGAGCCTCGGCCATGACCGGCCGATCGAGCGCGAGCTTGCGCTCGTCAAGGTGCATGGCTCCGGCGAACACCGGGTCGAGGCGCTCAGGCTCGCGGACGCCTTCCGCGCCTCGGTCATCGACGCCAATATCGAGCACTTCGTCTTCGAGATCACCGGCAAGCCTTCGAAGATCGAGCAGTTCATCGCGATCATGAAGCCGCTCGGCCTGATCGAAGTGTGCCGCACCGGCATCGCCGCGATGAATCGCGGCGCGCAGGGGATGTGAGCGGGCGGCATCTGTTTGCTCCTCTCGGAAGATTTTGCCCATCACCCCGCACGCGGGGAGAGGGGGCTGTGGGGCGGAGCGTTGCCGCGGTCCCTTCGCCCCGCTTGCGGGGAGAAGGTGCCGGCAGGCGGATGAGGGGCCGTCCTTGACCAGCTCTCGCCTCAAATAATCTCCAGCCGCACCTTCCTTTTCGGCGGCGGAAAGGCCCGGTCGAGTTCGGTAAGATTTTCCGCCGTCAGGTGAATGTCCATTGCGTCGCGGTTTTCGCGGGCGCGCTCGGCCGAGCCGGTCTTGGGGATGGAAATGACGCCGGGGCGGGTCTTCAGGAAGGCAAGTGCCACCTGTGCCGGCGTCGCCTGATGCGCCTTGGCGATGTGGATCAGATCGGCATTGTGGAGAAGACGGCCTTCGTCGAGCGGCGAATAGGCCATGACCGGCACGCCGCGATCGCGGCACCAGGGCAGGAGATCATACTCGATGCCGCGGCGGGCCAAATTGTAGAGCACCTGGTTGGTCGCGACATGGCCGCCATCCGGCAATGCAATGAGCTCCTCCATGTCTTCGGCGTCGAAATTGGAAACGCCCCAGGCTAGGATCTTGCCGGCCTTCTTCAATTCCTCGAAGCCGGCGACCGTCTCCGCAAGCGCGTACCCGCCGCGCCAGTGCAGGAGATAGAGATCGATCCGATCGGTGCCGAGATTCTCGAGGCTTCGCTCGCAGGCGGCGATCGTGCCCGCCCGGCTGGCATTCGACGGCAGCACCTTGCTGACGATGAAAGCCTCGTCGCGCCGCCCGCGGACGGCCTCGCCGACGATGCGCTCGGCGCCGCCATCGCCATACATCTCCGCCGTGTCGATCAGGGTCATGCCAAGGTCGAGGCCAATCTGCAGGCTGCGGATTTCCTCCGACGCCTTCGCCCGATTTTCGCCCATCCTCCAGGTGCCCTGGCCGAGAACCGGAACAGTGCGGCCGTCGGGGAACGTGGTGGTCGGGATCGGGTCGTGCATGAGAGACATCCTCGGCTCATTTTTGAAACGAGGCGAGAATGAAATCCTGGCAAAAAAATGTCCATGTGGCGGCGACAAGAAATGTGAGCTCGTGCCTTGCGGAGGGTACAATCGCACACTACATGCGGGACATCGAAGTTGAACGGCTGGATTTCAAGGGCGCTGAGGCGCCGCCACGAAGTTTCTCGACGTCGAATTCTTGCGGAAGCGTAAGTTGGACGTGAGCCGCAACAACAGATGCCTCTCCTGCTTTTGACCACGGATGT
>JAPSJG010000025.1 GCA_031178305.1 Sinorhizobium sp. | reverse complement strand
GTCAGCGCGAGCGCCTGCGCCGGGAGCACGAGACCGGTGCCGATGGAACGCTTGTCAAGGACCCGAAGACCGGTGAATACCGCCTGAAGCGAGACGATGACTGACGATTGCCGCTTGCGCCGGCCAGCTGGAACCGCCCAAGCGGCTTGACCCCCGTTCTCCGGCATGGCACCTGTCCGCAAAAGTCGACGAATTCGGACGATCCCATGACCACCGCATCCCTCCCGGACCATATGAACCCGAAGCGCTCGTTCCAGGCCCTTATCCTGACGCTGCACAACTACTGGGCCGACAAGGGTTGCGCCGTGCTGCAGCCCTATGACATGGAAGTCGGCGCCGGCACTTTCCACCCGGCGACGACGCTCAGAGCGCTCGGGCCGAAGCCGTGGCGTGCGGCCTATGTCCAGCCTTCGCGCCGCCCGACCGACGGCCGTTACGGCGAGAACCCGAACCGGCTTCAGCACTATTATCAATACCAGGTGCTGTTGAAGCCGAACCCGTCCAACCTGCAGGAGCTCTATCTCGGCTCGCTCGAGGCGATCGGCCTCGATCCGCTGCTGCACGATATCCGTTTCGTAGAGGACGATTGGGAAAGTCCGACGCTCGGCGCCTGGGGGCTCGGCTGGGAGTGCTGGTGCGACGGCATGGAAGTCTCGCAGTTCACCTATTTCCAGCAGGTCTGCGGCATCGAGTGTTCACCGGTCTCCGGCGAACTGACCTATGGCCTCGAGCGCCTGGCGATGTATGTCCAGGGCGTCGACAATGTCTACGATCTCAATTTCAACGGCCGTGAGGGCGACGAGAAGATCACCTATGGCGACGTGTTCCTGCAGGCGGAGCAGGAATATTCAAGGCACAATTTCGAATATGCCAATACCGCCATGCTCCTCCAGCATTTCATCGATGCGGAGAAGGAGTGCCTGGCGCTGCTTGCCGCCGGCGCCCCCGGCAATCAAAGCAACGACCGCCTGCACAAATGCGTCTTCCCCGCTTACGATCAATGCATCAAGGCGAGCCACGTCTTCAATCTTCTCGATGCTCGCGGCGTGATTTCGGTGACGGAGCGCCAGAGCTACATCCTGCGCGTGCGCACCCTTGCCAAGGCCTGTGGGGAGGCTTTCCTGCTGACCAATGCGGGCGGCGCGAACTGGAACAAGGAAGCGGCCTGACCGGCTACAGAACCGGCGAGCCGGTGCCCACCCCCCGGCGCGGCCGCCGTGATCAGGCTGATCGTTCCTTCGTGATCTTCCAGGCCGCTTCAGCAGGGACGATGCGCTGGTCTTTAACGCTCTCTCATAGGTTTCCAGCGCGCGGCGGACGCCGTCCGGCTTGTCGACCTCTCCGACGCTCGCATAGGCAACGAAGAGCGCCGAAAAGGCGATCACGTTGATGAAGGATGCGAGCGGTCTCATGGCTTCCCTTGCGTCGTGTGGTTGTCGATGGATCGACTATGATTCATCGGCGCTCTTGGCGCCGTTACCGGGGAAACAGTGGAAGCGACCGGCAATTTCGAGGAGGCCGCAGCGCCGAACGCGTGTGGATGCGCGTCCGGTCACGGTAAAGACCGCGTAGCGCATTGAATTGCTGCGTTCTTTTCCTCAAAACGATTCCGATTAGAGGAATCATGCAGTAAGCTCCGGCAGGTTCAAAAGGAGGGGCATTCATGATCGGGCTGGCAATCGGCGTTGCCGTGGTTCTTTATCTGGTCTTCGTCTACAACAGCCTGGTCAGGGCACGGCAGATGACCCAGGAGGCCTGGTCAGGAATCGACGTGCAGTTGAAACGACGCGCCGACCTCATCCCCAACCTGATCGAGACGGTGAAGGGCTATGCGGCGCATGAGAAGTCGACGCTCGAGGAAGTGGTCGCGCTTCGCAATCGGGCGCAGGCCGTGCCGGAAGGCGACGTCGCCGGGCGGGCCGCCGTGGAGGGCGCGCTCAGCCAGGCCCTTGGGCGCCTTTTTGCGCTTGCGGAGGCCTATCCGGATCTGAAGGCCAACCAAAACTTTGCGGAACTGCAACGGTCGCTCGAGGCGATCGAGGGCGAAATCCAAATGTCGCGCCGTTACTACAACGGTGCCGCCCGCGATCTCAACGTCAAGGTCGAGAGCTTTCCGTCTAATCTTGTGGCCAGCGTTTTCCGCTTTGCCAGCGCCAGCTATTTCGAAATCACCAACGAAGCGGATCGTGCGGTGCCGTCGGTCAAGTTCTGATGGATTTCTCTTTCGAAGCGGTAGCGGGGAGGGTGCGATGAGTCGGTTCGTCGCGACGTTGGCACTCGCTCTCTTTCTCCAGGCTTCACCGCTCGTCGCCGCGGCGGCGGAGATCATTACCGCCTATCACTCGGTGGTCGACGTTGCCAAGGACGGCACGCTTTCGGTCACCGAAACGATCACAGCGATTGTCGAAGGCAAGCAGATCCGGCGCGGCATCTATCGCGATTTCCCATTGACCTTCCTTGAGGAGAGCGGCCGCAGGGCGAAGGTGGACTTCAATGTCGATTCCGTCGAGCGCGACGGCGAGCCGGAGGAATATCGCACGGAACCGATCGACGGCGGCATTCGCATCTATACCGGCAAGGCAGACGTTTTCCTGCCGCATGGCGAACACACGTTTCAGATCACCTACGAGACAGGGCGGCAGGTCCGCTTTTTTGACGATCACGACGAGCTCTACTGGAACGTGACCGGAACCGAGTGGCCGTTCCCGATCGAGGAGGCGACTGCAACGGTCACCTTGCCGGACGGGGTGAGGGCACAGGCCCTTGACGTCTTCACCGGCGGCTACGGCGCTACGGGCAAGGACGCGCGTGCGATCGAGGAAGGAGGCGAGATTTTCTTCGCCACCACGCGCAGGCTTCATCCGCAGGAAGGTTTGACGATCGCGATCAAGCTGCCGAAGGGCAGCATCGACCGGCCGACTGCCGCGCAGGAAAACATGTGGTGGCTGCGCGACCACCTTGCACTGGTCATCGCCGGCGTGGGCCTGGTGCTCGTAACACTTTATTACGGCCGCGCCTGGGTTAGGGTCGGTCGCGACCCCGCCCGCGGTATCATGGTGCCGCGATGGGACCCCCCAGGTGGCATTTCGCCGGCCCTCGTCAACTATATCGATAACAAGGGCTTCTCCGGCGAGGGATGGACGGCGCTTTCTGCGGCCGTCCTCAACCTCGCGGTCAAGGGGCATGTGGTGCTCGACGATCTGAAGAACGCCATCGTCGTCTCCGCGACCGGCAAGGATGGGGGAGACAAGCTGCCGGCTGGTGAGGCGACGCTGATGAAGGCGCTTGAATCTTCCGGTGGCAAGCTCACGATAGACCGGGCGAACGGCAAGAAGGTCGAGGCGGCAGGCTCCGGTTTTCGCCGGGCGATGGAGCGCGAACATCGCGACAAATATTACCGCGCCAATGCCGGCTACATCATCGGCGGCGTCGTTCTCTCGGTGGCTACGCTGGCGGCATTGTTCGTCTTCGGTGATCTCAGCGAAGACACGATCCCGCTGATCATCGTGCCCGTCGTGTTCGCGGTCTTTATCTCGATTTTGGCTGTTTCGTTCGGCAAATCGTTCCGCCGGGGTGCGAGCCTCGTGCGCCGCATCCTGTCGATCGTCGTAATCGCCATTGTCGGCTTCGTATTTTTCACGGTCTTCTCCGGTATCCTTGCCGTCCTTGTCTTTTCGGCGACAGAGCCAGACCACTTACCGCTGCTCTTTGCGGTAGGCGGGATCGTGCTCGTCAATCTGCTCTTTTTCTTCCTGATGGGTGCGCCGACGCCGCTCGGCACGCGCATGATGGATGGGATCGACGGTCTCAGGCAGTATTTGACGCTTGCGGAAAAGGATCGAATGAACATGCAGGGCGCGCCGGAAATGTCGCCCCGCCACTTCGAGACGCTGCTGCCCTATGCCGTGGCGCTCGGTGTCGAGAAGCCGTGGGCCGAGACCTTCGACCGATGGCTGTTGGCGGCGGCAGGCGGTGCCGCTGCGGCTGCCTACCAGCCAAACTGGTATCATGGCGATAGTTTCGCTCCCGGATCCTTCGCCGACACCATCGGCGGTTTCGCCGGATCGATGGCCGATACCATCTCCTCCTCATTGCCGCCTCCGCCCAAGAGCTCGTCCTCGGGTTTTTCCTCCGGCGGCGGCTTCTCCGGCGGCGGCGGTGGCGGAGGCGGTGGCGGAGGCTGGTAGCGAGCCGCCAATTTCCTTGGCCGGCGTGATGACATTTTCGCCAGAGCTTGCTAAGTCCCGCGGCAACCCTCCGGAACAGAACGAAGTCTCGAATTCATGCCCGATCTTCTCATTGAACTGCGCTCCGAAGAAATTCCCGCCCGCATGCAGCGCAAGGCGGCCGGCGACCTGAAGAAGCTCGTGACGGACGCCCTGGTCGAAGCCGGTCTGACCTATGAGGGCGCGCGAGAATATTGGACGCCGCGCCGGCTGACGCTCGACATTCGCGGCCTGAATGCCCGCTCCGCCGATATTCGTGAGGAGCGCAAGGGACCGCGTACCGACGCGAATGAAAAGGCGATAGAAGGCTTCCTGCGCGCCGCCAACCTTTCGTCGATCAGCGATGCGCATGTCCACAGCGACCCGAAAAAGGGCGAATTCTACGTCGCGCACATCGTCAAGCCCGGTCGGGCGGCCGAAGACATCGTCGCGGAGGTGATGCCGGCGATCATTCGCGATTTTCCCTGGCCGAAATCCATGCGCTCCGGTGCCGCTTCCGCAAGGCCCGGCAGCCTGCGCTGGGTGCGACCGCTGCAGTCGATCGTCTGCACCTTCGGCGCGGAAACCGAGGAGACGAAGGTCATACCTTTCGAGGCCGACGGGGTCATCGCCGGCAACGTCACCTACGGCCACCGTTTTCATGCGCCGGAGGCAATCACCGTGCGCCGCTTCGCCGACTATGCGGAGAAGCTCGAAAGGGCAAAGGTGGTGCTCGACGCAGAGCGCCGCAAGCAGATGATTAATGCCGATGCGCACAACATCGCGTTCGCCAACGGGCTCGAGCTCGTCGAAGACGAGGGCTTGCTCGAGGAGGTGGCGGGCCTGGTCGAATGGCCGCGCGTGCTGATGGGGAGTTTCGACGAGACTTTTCTCGAAATCCCCTCCGAGATCATCCGGCTGACGATCAAGACCAACCAGAAATGTTTCGTCACGCGTGAGCCCGGCGCAAACACGCTTTCCAACAAGTTCATCCTCGTAGCCAATATCGAGGCGAGCGACGGCGGCAAGGAGATCGTCCACGGCAACGGCAAGGTCGTGCGTGCCCGGCTGTCGGATGCGGCGCATTTCTGGAAGCGCGACCAGGGCGATCTGCCGGACCAGGATACGCTCATGGCATCTGCTGAGAAGTTCGGCCTTGATCTTGAGAAACCGCTCGACCAGCGCATGGCGAAGCTCGATGCTTTGAACGTCATCTTTCATGCCAAGCTCGGCACTCAAGGCGAGCGCGTGGCCCGTATCCGCGCCTTGGCCGCCGCGCTCGCCAAGGTCACCGGCGCCGACCCGGCCCTCGTCGATCGCGCGGCCGTGCTCGCCAAGGCGGACCTGCGCACTGAGGCTGTCGGTGAATTTCCCGAACTGCAGGGCATCATGGGCCATAAATATGCCGCGCTGCAGGGCGAGGACGCCGCCGTCGCCAACGCTATCGAGGACCACTACAAGCCGCAGGGCCCGTCTGACCGGGTGCCGACCGATCCGGTATCGGTGACGGTCGCGCTTGCCGACAAGCTCGACACTCTCGTCGGCTTCTGGGCGATCGATGAAAAGCCGACCGGTTCGAAGGACCCCTATGCGCTGCGCCGTGCCGCGCTTGGCGTGATCCGCCTCGTGCTCGAGGGCAGGGCGCGCCTGTCGATGCTGCCATTTTTCAACGTCGCGCTTGCCGGGCTTAAGGCCCAGCGGCCGGATCTCGGCGGCGACACCGGCGCCGATCTCCTCGCCTTCTTCCATGATCGCCTGAAGGTCTATCTGCGCGATCTCGGCGCGCGTTACGACCTAATCGATGCGGTGCTGACGCCGGACACCGACGACCTGCTGATGATCGCCCGTCGTGTCGAGGCGCTGACTGCCTTCATCACGGCGGAAGAGGGCAAGGACCTGCTTGCCGGCACCAAGCGCGCGACGCAGATCCTCGCCGCCGAGGAGAAGAAGGGCACGGAGGTCGCCGCGAGAGTGGACGAGAAGCTCTTCAGGCTCGATGCGGAGCGGACGCTGCACGCCTCCATCAAGCTCGCCTCGGACGACGCACGCGAGGCGATCGTCAATGAGGACTTCCGCTCGGCCATGGAGGCGCTCTCCAGGCTGCGCGAGCCGGTCGACGTATTCTTCAACGACGTGCTGGTCAATGATGAGGATGCGGCGATCCGCGCGAACCGGCTGGCATTGCTCGGACTGATCCGCACCGCGACGGGCGAGGTTGCCGATTTCTCCAAGATTGCGGGGTAGCCAGCGGACGCGTCTGCGTCGCCAGTGCGCCGTAGATCGGCGAGGAGCTGACGAGGAGGGGGAGCATGTCCGCGAGGATTCTCAGCAGTGCCTGTCTCAAGGGCCATGCGGTGCGCTATGACGGCGGATCGAAGCCGCTGGTTCATCAAGCGATCGAGCGCTGGCGCGATGAGGGACGGCTAGTCGCTATCTGCCCCGAGATGTCGGCCGGCATGCAGGTTCCGCGCCCGCCGGCTGAGATCGAGGAAGCAAGGACCGGTGCCGATGTTCTCAATTGGAAGGCCCGTGTCCTGGAAAACACCGGTGGGGACGTGACGGAGGCGTTCCGCCGCGCAGCCGAAAACGCCCTTGCGCTTGCACTCGAGACGAATTGCAGCTTCGCGTTGTTGATCGATGGCAGCCCGTCCTGCGGTTCCGGCTTTATCTATGATGGCTCCTTCAGTGGCGAGCGTGTTCGTGGCGAGGGCGTCACCGCGGCGCTTCTCCGCCGGAACGGCGTGGAGGTCTATTCCGACGGCGAGATCGAGATGCTGGTGGAGAGGCTCGGCGAAGCTTGATACGTGGCGCTCAAAGGTGGCCAGCGGTTTTGGCGCAACGATTCAATAAACAACGAAGCGCATCGGACACACATTGATGTCCGCGCAAAAAGATTACGCCCCTGCTTCTCTCAGGGGCGCAACCTTTCGCCATTGCAGCGAATGCCCGTCGGCCCTTGAACCTGGCCGGTGGGGCAGGGAACCTTTATAATATGGTGTTAATTTAGCCGAAGTGCGAAGCCCGACGGATCAAATTTCCGTGAGGTGGTGCCGGCCATGGAGGCGCCGATCGGCTCGGCCCCGGAGATGCCGAGAGCGGATGTCTTCACCGTCTCGTCCACCGCCGGGGAAAGCGATGTCGCATTCGGGGCATGTGCGAGTGCAACCGGGTCCGCTTTCATCGCCGCGGCTTTGATCGCCTCATCCGATGCTTTGGTGACGAAAACGACCGGCGATCCGCCGAGCCATGCTTCCGTGCGGACCGACTTTATCTCCCCGTCGAATTCCTTGAACTCGACCCGATCCGTTCCGGGCTCGAGCGTAGGCACCACATAGGAGGAGCTTTTCTTCGGCTGCAACGGCGGGCATTGCGGGCACTGGATCGTGGCTACACTGGAATTGACGGCCTTCCCGGAAGCCACGTTCTCGATGGAAGATGCTGCCGCCGTGCCGGCAGCAAGGAAAAGAGCGGCGGTGATCAGCAAGGAACGCATCCGTGTCTCCTCGAACATTCGAGGCGAGAATATGAGCTCTCCCTTACCTTCCCGTCAGGAGGATTGGTAAAAATTGAATGATGTGGACAAAATTGCGCGGGTTACGGCTTCTCGCGCGCGACCGCCCGCCAGCCGATGTCGCGTCGATAGAAGCCGTTCTCCCACGAAACGCCTTCCACGGCGGCGTAGGCGGCAGCTTTCGCTTCGCTGACCGTTTCGCCGATCGCGGTGACGTTCAGCACGCGGCCGCCGGTGGCGACCAGGCGGCCGTCCTTGATCGCTGTACCGGCATGGAACACCTTGGTTGCTATGGAGGGTTCGGGCAGGGCCGCAATCGGCGTGTTTTTCTCGTAGGCACCGGGATAGCCCCGGGACGCCATCACGACCGTCAGTGCCGACTCATCACGCCAATCGACCTTCATGCCGTCGAGCGCGCCTGTTGCCGCCGCGTAGAGGAGTTCCAGGAGGTCGCTCTTCATGCGCATCATCAGCACCTGGCATTCCGGGTCGCCGAAACGGACATTGTATTCGATGAGTTCCGGGCCCTTTTCGGTGATCATCAGGCCGGCGAAGAAAACCCCCGTGAACGGATGGCTGCTTTCGGCCATGCCGCGAACCGTCGGCTCGATGATCTCCCTCATCGTCCGCTCGATCATTTCCGGGGTCATCACCGGCGCCGGCGAATAGGCGCCCATGCCTCCTGTATTCGGTCCGGTATCGCCGTCGCCGACGCGCTTGTGATCCTGGGCAGAGCCGAGCGGCAGCACGGTTTTTCCGTCGCAGAGGCAGAAGAAGCTCGCCTCCTCGCCGTCGAGATAAGCCTCGACGACCACCTCCGCGCCGGCGTCGCCAAACGCGCCTGAGAAGCAGTCGTCGATGGCTGCGAGCGCTTCCTCGAGCGTCATGGCGACCGTCACGCCCTTGCCGGCGGCAAGCCCGTCCGCCTTGATGACGATCGGAGCGCCCTGTTCGCGGACATAGGCACTGGCTGGTTCGGCCGCGGTGAAGCGTTTATAGGCGCCGGTCGGGATGCCGTACCTGGCGCAGAGGTCCTTGGTGAAGCCCTTGGAGCCTTCGAGCTGGGCGGCTGCCGCCGAGGGACCGAAGACGGGGATGCCGGCGGCGCGAAGCACGTCCGCTAGGCCTGCGACCAGCGGCGCCTCGGGGCCGACAACGACGAAATCGATCGCTTGCCTGCGGCAGAAGTCGGCAATGGCTTCATGATCGTCGGTATCGAGCGAAACGATCGTTGCTTCCTCGGCAATGCCTGGATTGCCAGGCGTGGCGTAGAGCGCGGTGAGCTTCGGCGATTGCGTGATCTTCCACGCAAGCGCGTGTTCGCGTCCGCCCGATCCGATCAGAAGAACTTTCATCACCAGTCCCCGCCAGCTGCTCTTGGATGCGCTGCGGTTAGGACGTGAGGCGGGGCGAGGTCAAGGAAAAAGCGGACGCGCCCGCAAATTCTCGGCGCTCGCCTAGCCCGCAGTCAGGGAGCGAGAGTCTTTGCTGCTTCTTTCTTCTTGATGCCGTACCGTTCGGCTCAAAGTCCAGATCGCCAGATCCTCAAGGGCAAGCGGCTTGCTGATGAGATAGCCCTGGAAGCGGTCGCAGCCGGCGGCCGTCAGGATCGCGAGTTTTTCCGGCGTATCGACGCCTTCGCCGACGACAGCCATGTCCTTTGCGTGGCAGAGCGCCACGACCGCCTTCAGCATAGGCAGCGCATGCGAGGCCGTCAGGTTCGAAACAAGCACCCTGTCCAGCTTGATGGTATCGGCGGCATAATCGATGATCTGTTGCACGGAGGTATAGCCGGCGCCGAAGTCGTCGATCGAAAGGCGGAAGCCCCTGCGCCGCAGTTCTTCGATATTTTCCCTGAGATGATCGCTGACCTTGACGGCAAAGGTTTCCGTAAGCTCGATGTCGATGGAACGCGGCTCGAGCCCGTGACGCTCGGCGCATTCGGAAAAATAATCGTTGATGGCGTGCGAATGCAGCTCGGCAGACGAAATATTGATCGCCAGCACGGTCTCGGGCCCGAAAAGCGCTTTCAGCTGGTGGCAATCCGACATCGCCCTGTCGATAACCCACCAGTCGATCTTGGCGAAAAGTCCGGAGCTTTCGGCGATTGGTACGAATTCGTCCGGCGTCACATTGCCGAGAACCGGCGAGTGCCAGCGCAACAGCGCCTCGCAGCCGACGACCTGTCCGTATGCATTCACGATCGGCATGTAGACCAGGTGGAATTGCTCGTCCGGGTTTAGCGCGCGCAGTTCCTCCTGGATCTGGCTCTGCCTCGTCCGCTTGTCTTTGAGTGCGCGTGAGAATCGGGCGGAACGGTTCTTGCCGCCGCTCTTGGCCTGATACATGGCGGCGTCGGCGTTGGAGATCAATTCGGCAATTGTGGTCGCATCGTCCGGGCAGATGGCGACGCCAATACTGGCCGTGACCGGATAACTCCTGCCCGATACCTCGAAGCCGCCGTCGAAGAGGGCGAGGATCGCGGAAGACATCTCGAGCACAGTCCCGTCCCCCGTTTGCGAGCGCACCAGGATCGCGAATTCGTCGCCCGAGAGGCGTGCGATGACGGCGGGCTGCTGCCCCCGGCTACGACTGACCGATTCTACGCATTCGGTGATGCGGCCAGCGAGCATCTTCAGGAGATCGTCGCCGACGTCGTGGCCGTATTTGTCGTTGACGAATTTGAAATTGTCGATGTCGATGAACAGCAGGCTGCATTTGTCGCCGAAAGCCAGCACGTCTTCGACCACGCCCGCGGCGAGTGTATTGAAACGCCCGCGATTGATGATTCCCGTCAATGTGTCGGTCCAGGAGTTCTGCTCGACGAGCCGCAGCGAGTCGAGCGATTGGCGGTGAAGCTCGCGGATGTTTTGCGTCAGGCGCCCGATTTCACCGACGGCACCCGTGCCCGTGATCTCGTCATGCTCACCGGTCATTACCGCCGTCACATTCGCGTCCAGCCTTGCGATCGGTCCGGTGATGAAGCGCCTAATCAGGAGCACGATCAGCCAGATCGACAGCAGGCTCATGGCGAGCGCGCCCAAACCGAGCAGCATCTTCTGCTGCAGCATCTGCGCCTCGAAATGCGCTTCCGGCACGACGATCGTCGCGTAAAGCTGGGTGCTGAGGGGCGCGCTCGCCGAAAGCGTGTCGGTGACGGCGAGCGGCCATGGCTGGAGGACGATGTCGGCTCCATACTCCTTCTTCAGGGCGGCCTGCATTGCTAGGAAGCGGTCCGGCAATACGGCTATCTGCATCAAGAGCGCGCCGGATTTGTTGCTCGGCATGGGACGGCCGAAGGTGACCGGGTCGACGAACAGGGAGTAGACGATCCGTGGCCGTTCGCCAGCGGGCTCCAGATAGGTCAAGTCGCTCAGCCGCTTGCTGGAGATCAACCTTCTTGCAAGCTCGCGCTGGGCCTTGTCGATCTCGGCAAAGGGGTCCCAACTGTTCTCGAAGTAGTATTCGACTTCCGTTTGCGAGTTGAGGATGCTGAAGGAGATGAACGCTATCGGATCGTCCGACAGCGATTTTATGCTCTCCTGCAGGCGTACGCCGTGTGCAGCGAAGCGATAGCGCTCGTCGGTCTCGGATACGAATTGGCGCAGCACATTGCTGTTCAGCAAGGCATTGAGAAAACCCTTGCTGCGTTGAATCTCGTTGTGGAAGACGGCGGCGACGTGTTCAAGGCGCTGCGAAAGCTTGGCTTGTTCGAGGGCGCGAATGGACCGTTTCTCGGCGAAGTGCACCGAAAGGGCCGCGAGAAGATAGCCAGCCAGCACCACGGGAAAGATCAGGAGGAGTGCGCGCTTGCTAAGTGTCACTGAAAATTCGCCAACGTGCTGATAATGCGCCTGCGCGCTTGGACGGATTCGATCGACAGCTGCCGCTGGAACTCGCTTCTGGCCAGAACCTCCGCCGACGGATAGATTTCGGGATCGGAGCGCACTTCGTGCGGCAGCAGCTTCAGCGCTGCTGTGCTCGTGGTTGGCATCGTCATGGCCAGCGCATTGGCGGCGGCGCCTTCCGACGAGCCGATGAATTCCAGGAACTCCTGCGCTCGCTTCTTTTGCGGCGATGCGGCAATGATCGACACGCAGTCGAGCCAGGAGAGAGTACCCTCCTTCGGAACCGAGTAGCGCCACAAGCCCGGCGTGCCGACCTTGTCATTAAGGACGTGCTGATCGCCACTGTAACCGAGTGCCATGTGGATTTCCTTGGCGATGGCGGGGTCCTGTATGGCGGTAATGACATAATTGTAGGTCAGCACGAACGGCGCCTGTGCCTTCAAAGTGCCGAAGGCAGCCCTCAGGCTCTCGGTGTCGTTGGCATTGATGGACGCGCCAAGCAGCATCAAAGGCGGAACGAACAGTTCGCTGTGGTCGCTGAACATGGCAATGTGCTTTTTGAGCCCCGGCCGAGGGCTCATCAGATCGTGCCAGGATGTCGGCGGCTCTTCCACGACATCGGAGCGATAGAGAATGCCGACAGTCCCCGAGAAGTACGGAAGGCCATATCCGGCGCAGCGATCGGTCCACTCCGGCGCGTAGTCCTTCAGCACGGGCAGATTGGCCGGGGAGAGCGGTTCAAGGACGCCCTTGTTGCCGAAAAGCTCTGCGCCGTTCTCGTCCACAATCACAACATCGACATTGCCGCCCCCTCCAGCGAGTATCTCGTCGCGGGCGTCGTCACTATCAAAGTTTATCTGATGGATCGTTACACCGGTCTTTTGCGTCCAGCGATCGACGAGAACCTGGTCGATATAGGCTTCCCAGATCAGCAGGTTGAGCGTTTCCGCATGGCTCGCCGACGCACCGATGAGCGTGGCCAGGAAAACGGTAATCGTCGCGCGCCCTCTCATGCTCAACCCCCCTTTAGCCCTCATGCTGAGGGTAGCCGGCAAAAATTGAAGAATGCTTACGGGGAGCGGCATCTGTAATAAGCTTCTATTCTAAGTGTCAGCCGATGTGATCGGCAGGACTACTGCATGTCTCCTTAAATCGAGCTCGATTTCTACAGCGGCCTTTGCGCGTCTGATAAGACGCGCGGCGCTGTAGCGGAGCTTGACCGCTCGACCTTGCGGGGCCAAACAGGGCTTATGAATAGCTCGCCCGTCGATTCCGGCCGTGTCCATGACGCGCCGTCCAACAACTGGGTTTACAGCGCGCTGCCTCGCGCGCTTTGGCCCTATGCGCAACTCGCCCGCTGGGACAGGCCGGTCGGCTGGCAATTGCTGATGTGGCCTTGCCTCTGGTCCGCGGCGCTGGCCGGGGGGACGGCTGCGAGCCTCGGCAGTTTTTCTCCCGCCCGTTTCCTCCTCCACGTCTTTCTCTTTGCCGCCGGGGCGATCGCCATGCGCGGCGCCGGCTGCACCTATAATGACCTCGTCGACCACGAGATCGATATGGAAGTGGCGCGCACGCGGTCGCGGCCGCTGCCTTCCGGCCGTGTGACCCGCGCCCAGGCCAAGGCCTTCATGATTCTGCAGGCCCTGGCAGGCTTCATCATTCTGCTCCAGTTCAACGCGTTCACCATTTTCGTCGGTCTCGTCTCCCTGACGCTGGTGGCGATCTATCCCTTTGCCAAGCGGTTCACCGATTGGCCGCAATTCTTTCTTGGTCTCGCCTTTTCCTGGGGGGCAATCATGGGCTGGGCGGCGGAGTTTGGAACCTTGTCGCTCGCAGCGGTCATCCTCTATGCCGCTGCCATCGCCTGGACCATCGGCTACGACACGATCTATGCCTATCAGGACAGGGAAGACGACGCCCTGATCGGCGTCCGTTCCACCGCTCGCCGCTTCGGCGACAATCCGCGGCCGTGGCTGATCGGGCTCTATGGACTGACGGTCGTCTTAATGCTTTTCGCGTTTTTCGCTGCCGGCGCCGGCTTCCTCGCCTATCTCGGGCTGGCGGTTGCGGCAGTGATGCTCGCCTACCAAATTCTGGTGCTCGACATTCATGATCCGCTGCAATGCCTCGCGCTGTTCAAATTCAACAGCGTCATCGGCCTGATCGTCTTTGCGGGGCTCGCGCTGGCGCTTCTCGCGCGCCTGGCCTGAAAAGTTCCCAGGCTGCCGGAGGAGGCCCGCTTGAAGCATTTTGCATGCAGGTGGAATCACCTGACGTAGCACAAAACGGTAAAAACAAAGGGGGATGGAGCGGCAGTGCGAACGCATGTGAGCGCATCCCGCGCTAACGCATTGCGGAGATCGCCCGCGCCGCCTCTTTCTCCTTCAAGCCCAGCTCAAGTTGGAGTCCGCTCTCAGCAGCCTTGCGGCGATGCGATAGCGAAGAAGCCGGATGGCGGAGCGTGGGGTCAGCAGCAGTCTGCACATGGTGCCTCCTTCAGACGATGTCCTTGGCAATGGATCGCTTTGTGACAGGAAGGAGGGCTTAGGACAGTTCCTGCAGGAACAGTCACGGCGCGGAGTATTGGTCGGTTTGAACGAGAAAGGCCGGCCGTGGGGGCGGCCGGCGATATCGAGAGCGACGGGAACCCGGAATTAGCGCCGAGCGGTGATTTCGCGACCGTCGATTTTCATGTGCACGCCGAGCTTGCCGGTGGAGCGGCGAACGAGAAAGCGCGGGCGGCGTTCGGCGAAGTAGGAATGGCGGCGGCGCGGCTTTGCCGGCGCCGTGCGGACGTCGCCAAGATGTTCTTCCAGCGGTCGCGCAACCCCGTCCGCCTCGACCATCAACATCGGGATCCTGTACGCCTCTGCCCAGGCGCGCCAGTCGGCCGCGATGTCGGACAAATCATGTGCGACGAGCAGCGGAATGCAAAGATCCGGATCGTCATGGTGGAGCTCAAGCGTCACTGTAACCTCTCCGTCCCCGTGGTCGATGGCCCTCGCCGCCACGCCCCTGAAGGCGCGGGCAGGCAAGGCAATTGAAAGTGGCAATCCGCTGGATGGTAGCACCTTGCGAAGGACAGCGCCACGCCGGTCGAGGCTGATGCTGACATTGCCCACATCGCCGCGCAAGACATAGCTTGCCTGCTGCGGGAAGCATTTCGGGTCGAGACGCAGCGTGTTATCGACCCAAGCCGGTTGAGAGAGTGTATTGCCCATTTCTATCGCCCTTGTTTTCCTTGAGAGCCGGGTGCCGGTCTTCTCGTCGGGACTTGTCGTCCTCTATGGGCGGGAGATTAGTCGGCGGCTCTTCCGGGCGGCTTAAAAATCGCGGTTAAAAAAACTTTGCGGCGTCCGATGGTTAGCAAAAACCGAGCCGTCAGGGTTTCTCGTTCATGAACGAATTCCGGCTCATTTTGCACATCACTGAAAGGCTACTACAGCGCCGCGCGTCTTATCAGACGCGCAAGGTCGCTGTAGCACTTTGAATTGCTGCATGTCTTTGTCCTTAAATCAGGTCGATTCAAGGAGACATGCAGTAGGAAAAGCCCCGCACAAGCATTCTGCGGCACCTTGAAACCGTTTGAATGACTATGGGGATGCCGGTCCGCCGGCTGTCCCCGATTCTTATTGGCGGGCGCCGCATGGTTTCGACTTATCTCGACTACAATCTCATCGCGCGGGACATGAAGGTCAGTCTCAAGCGCGTATCGGAACAGACGATCGTCGCCCGAGACACCCAATATTACAAAGAGAACATCGGCAAAGTGGCTTCTGTCGATGAATTCTTGGACGATTTCCGCCTATACTCTTACGCGATGACGGCCTTTGGGCTAGGGGACATGATCGATTCGGTCGCCTTCATGCGCAAGGTGCTGGAAAGCGACCTCTCCGACGAGAACAGTTTCGCCAACAAGCTGACTGACGAGCGCTATCGCGAATTTGCGATGGCCTACAGCTTCAGTGGCGGGACCGCCGTTTCGCAGACAGAGGCGCAACTCGACGAACTCATCGGCCTCTACAATACCAGCATTGCCAATCTGGGGGAGACCCAGAAGGAAGAAACCCGCTACTACAACGTCATGATCGATGAGGTTACCAGCGTCGATCAGTTCCTGAACAACGACCGCCTGCGGGCCTATGTCTTCACGGCATTCGGCATTGACGAAAGCACCTATTCACGCCAGACGATCCGCAACATTCTCTCCAGCAAATCCGACGAACCGGACAGCTACGAGAATACGGTGCTTTCCCCCAAGCTCTCGGAGCTTCAGGCAGCCAAGGCTGATGCACAGGCGAGGCTTCAGGAAAGCGACGTGACTGCCGCAGAGAGGCAGGAACTCCAAGCGAAAATAATAACTTACAACAATTCGATCGCGACGGTCAGCAAATATCTGACGATGGCAGCGGCGTTCGATTTCAACGCGGACGGGACAGTCGCGGCGGGCGCGGCGCAGACGGCTGAAAACAAGCAAGCCACCAACGAGCTCTACATATCCAGCAATTCCCGCGTCACGCCTCAGGCGGCCCTACTGAACAAGGCCTATTTCGAGGAACAGATCGCGAGCATTACGACCGTTAATGAGCTCGTCGCCGATACGCGCCTTTACAACTACATCAGGACCGCATTCGACCTTAACGGTGTCACGATCGTTCCCGCGACGATCAAGAACATTCTGACGAGCGACCCGGATGATCCGGACAGTTACATAAACACGATCGGTGGTGGCGACGAGAACTACATAGCGCTCGCCAATGCCTTCAATTTCCTGGAGGACGGGACGCTCGCCGTCGGCGACACGGCTCAGACTGCGGCGCAGACGACGCTCACCTCCAATCGCTACATGACGCGCTACAACGACAAGGACGATGAAGCGGATGAGAAGGCGAT
>JAPSJG010000384.1 GCA_031178305.1 Sinorhizobium sp. | reverse complement strand
CTCGCCGGAATCCCCCTTTTCCTCCACCGTGGCATCGAGCGCGCCGAGGAGGCAGGCGTTTTCGCCGTGACCGAAACTGATCCTGTCGCCGGGCTTCAGCCGCTTGGCCGGCCGTGCAAACGCCCTCCAGCGGTCGGCCGCAACACGCATGTGCAGCGTCAGCGAGACCGGCGTGGCAACGTCCTCGCCGCGCCTGCGGATGCCCTCGAGTTGCGCTGGTATGACCTTGGTGTCGTTGAAAACCAGCGCATCGCCAGGATTGAGGAAGGAGGGGAGATCGAGAACGCCGTGGTCGCCGAGAACCGGCTCGCCCGCCGGCCGCACCACGAGCATGCGCGCGCTGTCGCGCGGGCTCGCCGGCCGCAGCGCGATCGAGGTTTCTGGCAGATCGAAGTCGAACAGGTCTACACGCATCTGGATGTCAACCAAAAGCAAACCCGCCCCGGCGGCATTGATGCGACCGGGGCGGGTCTGTGCATTAGCGCAAATCAGGCGTCGGCGGCAACCCGCATCGACACGATCGAGTCGGGGTCGCGGACCGGCTCGCCGCGCTTGATATTGTCGATATTCTCCATGCCTTCGATGACCTGCCCCCAAACGGAATATTGCTTGTTGAGCCAGGGAGCGTCGGTGAAGCAGATGAAGAATTGCGAATTGGCCGAGTTCGGCATCTGGCTGCGCGCCATGGAGCAGGTGCCGCGCACATGGGCAACGTTGGAGAACTCGGCTTTCAGGTCAGGCTTGGAGGAGCCTCCCATGCCGGCGCGTGCCGGGTTGAAGTGCTCGCCGCCGGTCTTGCCGTACTGCACGTCACCGGTCTGAGCCATGAAGTCCTCGATCACGCGATGGAAGACCACGCCATCATAGGCGCCCTCGCGCGTCAGTTCCTTGATGCGGGCGACATGCCCCGGAGCGGCGTCCGGCAGGAGTTCGATCACCACCCTGCCCTTCGTCGTTTCCATGATGATCGTGTTCTCCGGATCCTTGATCTCGGCCATGGTTCTTCTCCTTCTGTGTAACTTATCTGCCGACCTTGACGCTGATCATCCGGTCTGGATCGGTAACCGCGCCGTTGTTTGCCTCATCGCCCAGCTTGATCTTGTCGACGTTTTCCATGCCTTCGATGACCTTGCCGACGACGGTATACTGTCCATTCAGGAAGTCGCCGGGTGCGAACATGATGAAGAACTGCGAGTTGGCGCTGTTCGGGTCTTGCGAGCGAGCCATGCCGACGGTGCCGCGCTCGAACGGAACATTGGAGAACTCGGCCGGCAAGTCGGGCTTCGAGGAACCGCCCGTTCCGGCGAGCTCGGGCCGGTAGCCCTCCTTCATGTCGCCATATTGCACGTCGCCCGTCTGGGCCATGAAGCCTTGGATCACGCGATGGAAGGCGACATTGTCGTATTCGCCGGCGGCCGCCAGCTCCTTGATCTGCTGAACGTGCTTCGGCGCGACGTCCGGGCGAAGCTCGATCACGACCGGACCATCCTTGAGCTCGATGGTCAGCAGGTTTTCGTTCGACTGCGCAAGGGCACTTCCCGTGAAGGAGGCAAGCGCCAGCGCGCCAGCAAATGCGAGTTGAAGGATTTTCATGGGTTCTCCTTGCGTGATGTGATTCAGGCTTTGTGCTTCGCCTGCAGTGCCTGATAGACCGCGTTCGGAACAAAGGCGCTGACGTTTCCGCCCATTGCCGCGATCTGACGAACCAATGTGGCCGTAATGGGCCGAGACGCCGTTCCCGCCGGCAGGAACAAGGTCTGGATGTCGGGGGCCATCTGGCGGTTCATGCCGGCCATCTGCATCTCGTAGTCGAGATCTGTTCCGTCGCGCAGGCCCCGTACCAGCAGGGTTGCGCCGTGTTTGCGGGCCGCGTCGACCACCAGGTTGTCAAAGGAGATGATGGCGATGTCGCCCGCCCGCTCCGGCAGGAACTCGACCAGCGACCGGCGGATGAGGTCCGCCCGCTCCTCGAAGGAAAAGAGCGGTGTCTTCCCAGGGTGGATGCCGATCGCCACGATCACCTTCGACGCGACATTCAGCGCCTGGACGAGCACATCGAGATGCCCGTTCGTCATCGGGTCGAAAGAACCGGGATAGAAAGCCGTGGTCATCGCGCCTGTTTCCGTTTGGTGAAGCCTTTTGTCATGGACCGCGGCGAACCGCAAGGGCGCGACCGGCGCGCTGGTGTTCCCCGGGAAACAACGGAGATGGGAGAATGAATGCTAAATGAACGCGACGTTCAAAATCGTTTCACTCCGACGGTCGTAGAGTGAGGCGAATGTGGGCGGAACTTTTTCGAGGCGCATGCCGTTCTAGCGACTGAAAGGAGACGGCCATGGCACTTGCTCTGTTTTCGATGGTGATGTTCCTCGCGACGGCCCTTGCGGCAATGCTCGCGCTTCGCGACGAAGCCAGTGACCCTGCTGCCGTGCCGGTTGCGGCAAACAGGCCGAAGAGGAAGTGAAAGCGGCTGCGGCCGTGGACTTCGAGTGTTGACATGAATGCCTCCAGGAACTTCTGCCAGGAAGTTTCAATAACAAGCGACCTCGTTACTTCCCCGGATGGGGTCGCACTTGCGAGCCGGACGGTCTCCCCTGCCCGTCCGGCTTTTTTTGCCTGATCAGCGCCCCTCTGCAGAAACCTGCAAGCGAAGCAGGCGGAAGAAGCGCCAGTTGAGCAGCAAGGCTGCCGCCCCCAGCCCCAGCACAAAGCCGAACCAGACACCGACGCCACCGAAGGAGAGCGGAAAGGCGAATGCCCATGCACAGAAGAAGCCGATCGGCCAATAGGAGATCATCGCCAGAATCATGGGCACGGTCGTATCCTTGAGACCGCGCAGCATGCCAGCGGCAATCGCCTGCAGACCGTCCATAAGCTGGAAGGCGCCAGCGATCACGATCAGCGGCCCTGCGAAGGCAAGCACTTCCGCTGCATCGGGCCGGCTAGTATCGAGGTAGAGCGCGGCCAGTTCGCGGGGAAACAGCGCGAAGATAGTGCTGCTGACGGCGGCAAATCCGCAACCAAGCGCGAGCACGGCGATCGCCGCCCGCCTGACGCCCAGCATGTCGCCGCTTCCATAGGCGAGACCCACACGGACTGTGCCGGCCTGCGCCAGTCCAAGCGGGACCATGAAGGCGATTGACGCGAATTGCAGTGCTATGCCATGCGCTGCCAGCTCGATGGTTCCGATCGTACCCATGAGCAACGAAGCGACGGTAAAGAGGCTCACTTCGGCGAGGATAGTCAGCGAGATCGGAATACCAAGGCGGACGACCTCGTAGAAGACCGGCCAGTCCGGTCGCCAGAAGCGCACGAACAGCTGATACTGATTGAGTTCGGGCTGATTGCCGATGTAGCCCATCATCAGGACGGCGCTGAGCAACGCCACGCCGAGAGCGGCAATCGCAGCGCCGAATATGCCGAGGGCCGGAAAGCCGAAATGGCCGAAAATCAGGACATAACAAAGCATGGCGTTGAGAACCAAGGTCGCGAGCGTGACATAGAGAATTACGCCAGCCCGCTCGAGACCACTCAGGAATGCCCTCAGCACCATGAAGAGCAGGCTTGGAAAGATCGCCCATTGCGCCACGCGCAAATATGCCGCGGCGAGAGCGGCAACCTCTGGCTTCTGGCCCGCGAGCAGCAGCACCGGTTCGGCCATCCACAGGAGCGGCGCCGTCAGCAAACCGTAGAGCAGCACCACCCACATGCCCATGCGCACTGAACGGCGCACTGAGATCTTGTCGCCCCGCCCCTGGGCATGCGCGACCATCGGCACCACGGCATTCGCGAAGCCGCTTCCGAAGATGAATACGGTGAAGAAGACCTGTGTCGCAATGATGATCGCCGCCAGCTGGGTGGCGCCCAGTTGGCCGACCATGAGCACGTCGGTGGCGTTGATCGCGAGTTGCGCGAGCTGTGCGCCGATGAACGGCACGCCGAGATAGATGCTGGCGCGGAAATGCATGCCCCAGGAATTGTCCGCCGGCGGAA
>JAPSJG010000383.1 GCA_031178305.1 Sinorhizobium sp. | reverse complement strand
GACGATGGCCGAGAATGGAACACATGGCTCGTCGCCGCCGACGCGGGCGACCTTCAGCGCGGCCGGCAGCATTTCATGAGCGACGCTCGGCTCTCGACAGAAGGCGCTCTGCACAGCCAGGGTGTCGCGCTCGGCGATACGATCACCGCCGGCAGCCTGATCGCTCGCGGCGAACTGATCGCACCCTTCGATTTGACCGTGCCCGCCAATGACGCCTTCTTCGTCGCCTGTCGCAACGAGATTCGGGCCGCCCCGATCGTGCGCGTCTTCATCGATTGGCTGTTCGCCGCCCTTGAAAGCGACCCTATGCCGGAATTACAGGTGTCCGCCCGCACGATCATCCGCTCTCGCATGTCGAAGCCTGAAGACTCCGGTCACGAGCCCGGGGGCGCCGGCCCCGATCCGGCCCCGCGCAATCGCCGCAAGATCAAATCCTAAGGCGGCCGCCCCGCCCCTTCTCTCCAGCAACGGGAAACATCTCATGCCCCACTTCAACCCGCTCGTCGAAAGGCTCTCGCCGCCGCCGGTCCCGTCCGTGCTCGCCTGGGCGAAGGCCTATGACGGGGCAAGAGGCCCTCTGATTGATCTCTCCCAGGCCGTTCCCGGCTATCCCGCTCATCCGGATATGCTGAAATGGCTGGGCGAAGCCGCCGCCTCGCCGGCCTATACTGGCTATGGCGCGATCGAGGGTGAGGCGGAACTGCGCCAGGCCTATGCAGAGCATGTCGCCGCGCTTTACGCGGCGGCCGTTACCGCCGAAAACATCCACATCACCTCCGGCTGCAATCAGGCATTCACCGCAGCGGCGATGGCGATTGCCGGCGCCGGCGACACGGTTCTGATGACCAATCCCTACTATTTCAATCAGGAGACGACGCTGGCGATGCTTGGGATCAATGTCGAGCTCGCCCCCTGCGACGCCGGCGCCGGCTTCATGCCGGAGGTCGAGACGATCGCCTCGGCGCTACGCCCGGGCGTCCGCGCGCTGGCGCTCGTCTCGCCAAACAACCCGACCGGCGCCGTCTACCCGCCGGACCTCATTCAGCGCATCTACAATCTCTGCCGCAGGAACGACAGCTGGCTGATCCTCGACGAGACCTATCGAGATTTCCTGCCCGAGGCCGACACGCCACCGCATCGGCTCCTACAGGCAAAGGAATGGAGGGACGGCTTTGTCGGCCTCTACAGCTTCTCCAAGTCCTTCTGCATTCCCGGCCATCGCCTTGGCGCAATAACGGGCGGACCCAAGCTGATCGCGCAGGTCGCCAAGGTCATGGACAACCTGCAGATCTGCGCCCCGCGCGCACCCCAGGCCGCCGTCGCCAAGGCCCTTCCGGCGCTCGCCGACTGGCGGCTTGCCAACCGAGCCGAAATTGCCGCGCGCGCAAGTGCGCTTCGAGACGTCATTAGCCGCCTGCCGCAATGGAAGCTGAAGGCGATCGGCGCCTATTTCGCCTATATCCGTCACCCCTTCCCCGACATCGACTCGCAATTCGTGGCCGAGAAGCTGGCGAAGCTTGCCGGCATCGTCTGCCTGCCGGGTGACTATTTCGGCGAAGGCCAGGAAAGCTATCTGCGCTTCGCCTTCGCCAATGCCGATGTGGCGACGATCCGGATGCTCGAAGACCGGCTCGCCGGCTTTACGCTGCCGGGAATCTGACCGATTCAGCCGCGGCGGGCTATCAGGATGCCGATCAGGACGATTGTGCCGCCGATCGCCTGCATGAAGCCGACCGGTTCGCCCAGCAGCCCCCAAGCGAGGCCTGCTGCGACGACCGGTTGCAAAAGCAGCGTCAGCGAGGAGAAAGCCGGCGGCAGATATGCGAGCGCGTAGGTGATCGCCACCTGCCCGCCCGCATGGCTGACAAGGGCAAGGCCAATGAGCATGGCCCAGCCGAAGGCGCTCGGTGCGAACAGCGCCGCTTCTGTCAATAGGGTCATGGGCAAGATGCAGACGGCCGCTGAGGCCGTGCTCCAGATCATGATGCGGTTGGTGCCAAAGCGGCTTCTCAAACGACCGATGGCGAGAATGTAGCCAGCATAGAAAATTGCGGCGACAATTGCGATTGCATCGCCGGCGAGTTCACCGCCGCCAAAAGCATTCGGCCCGCCCTTCAACACCACGACGCCGGCGACCGCAGTCCCGAGGCCAACCGCGAAAAGACCGCTGACCGGCGAGCGGAACAGAGCCCAGCTGGCGAGCGTCACGAACACCGGCGCCAGATTGGCGAGCAGTGTCGCATTGGCGACGGAGGTCATCGCGAGGGAGAGGTGCCATGCCCCGAGATCGATGGCGAGGAAGACCCCTGGCAGGACAAGGAGGGCGTAGTCCGACAATCGCTCGGGGCGTCTGTCGTCGACCGCACCGTTGCGTAAGCGAGACCAGACGACCAGCGGGACCAGGGCCAGTGCCACCCGCCAGAAGGCGGTCGCCATCGGTCCCACTTCGGAAAGCCGCACGAAGATCGGAGAGCCGCCGATGGCGACACCGCCTACGAGCAGCGCGGCCATGGCGATGGAATTCTGGGTCGGGGCGGAATTGACGGTTTGAGTCACGGCGAAGCCCCATAGCTGCGGGAGAAGCGCCGCGGATTTTGGCGCGGCAATCCAGCTATCAGATGCGCAAAGTGAACGACAGTCGGATTTCGCCGTGCACATGGGGAAAAAGGCCGTCCACGGAAACATGGGCGGCCTCAGCTCCTGGACAACCGATCAAGCCGCGTCCGGCAGATGCACCGTCTTCACCTCGAGGAAGTCCTCGAGGCCGAAGGTACCGCCTTCGCGCCCGTTGCCGGACTGCTTGTAGCCGCCGAAGGGGCTTCCGTAGCGGTGCGGACCGCCGTTGATATGCACCATGCCGGCGCGCAGCCGCGCGGCGACCCGCTGGGCCCGTTCAGCATCGCCCGTCTGAACATAGGCCGCCAGCCCATAGCTCGTATCATTGGCGATCGCGATCGCCTCATCCTCGGTATCGAAGGGAATGATCGCGAGCACCGGCCCAAAGACCTCCTCGCGCGCAATCCGCATGGAATTGTCGACATCGACAAAAATGGTCGGCTTGACGAAGTAGCCGGTCTCGAAGCCCTCCGGCTTGCCGGGCCCACCGACGAGCAGGATCGCACCCTCGGCAACGCCCGCCTCGATCAGCGCCTGCACCCGTTCATACTGGATGTGACTGACAAGCGGGCCGATGTGCGATCCTTCTTTGGTCGGATCGCCCACCTCTTCCGCGCCAACCCGGCGCGCGATGTCGAGCACCTGGTCATAGGAGCTGCGCTCGACGAGCATGCGGGTCGGCGCGTCGCAGGATTGGCCGGAATTGTTGAAGCATTCGAGAATGCTGGCCCTCACCCGCTCCTCGAGATCAGCATCGGCAAAGACGATGTTCGGCGACTTGCCGCCGAGTTCCAGCGTTACGCGCTTCACCGTGTCGGCGGCATCCTTGCTGACGGCGATGCCGGCCCGCGTCGAGCCGGTGAAGGATACCATGTCGACATCCTTGTGCCTGGAAAGGGCGGCGCCCGCATGAATGCCGTCGCCGTTGACGAGGTTGAAGACGCCCGGCGGGAAGCCCGCCTCCTCGATCATCTCCGCATAGAGCATGGCGTTGAGCGGCGTGAACTCGCTCGGTTTCAGTACACAGGTACAGCCGGTCGCGAGCGCCGGCACCACCTTGAGCGCGATCTGGTTAACCGGCCAGTTCCATGGCGTGATCAGCCCGCAGACGCCGATCGGCTCTCGCACCAGCGTGTCGCCGTTTGGAAGCGTCTCGCGCAGTCAGAGCATCGATATAGCCCTTGAGGTGGCCTACGCCGACATCGGCCTGCTGCTCGCGGCTCATCGTTCTCGGCGCGCCGAGCTCGCCGGTAATCGTCTCGGCCATCTCGTCATAGCGGCGCTTGTAGACGGCGAGCAGGTTTTCGAGCAGCGCCAGCCGCTCCTCGACGCTCGTCCGGCTATAGGTCGGAGAGGCCTTCTTGGCGGCTGCAACGGCG
>JAPSJG010000382.1 GCA_031178305.1 Sinorhizobium sp. | reverse complement strand
GTTCTTTAAAGGCGTTTCCTTTGTCCGCTGCTGCATGGCAGCGTTTTGGAGGAGGGAATGATGGCGAAGAACGTCAAGGACCTGCTGGCTGAAGCAAATGGTGCCGTCCCGAAATTGTCTACCGCCGAAGCCGCCGAGAAGATGCGTTCCGGCGATGTGCTCGTCGTGGATGTACGCGACCCGACAGAGGTTCAGCAAACCGGCAGGATCAAGGGCGCGGTGAACGTCTCGCGCGGTATGCTGGAGTTTCGCGCGGATCCGGAGAGCCAATACTACAATCCAGTCTTCCAGAAGGACAAGATTATCCTTCTGCACTGTGCATCCGGCGGCCGTTCCGCTCTTGCGGGCAAGACCCTCCAGGAGATGGGCTATACGACGGTCTTCAACATCGGCGGCTTCAAGGATCTGGCCGAGGCGGGCATCGATACGGAACCAGCGTGAAGCAGACCATGCCTCGCCGCATTCAGACGACTGAATACCATAATATCAATGAGATAGTACGGGATGAGGCGGAAAGAGTTCCTCATCCCGCCTCTGCTGCGTGCTTCGCCGTAGCAATACGAGCTTTGAGCGTTTATGCGACGTCAGGTGATTTTACCTGACTGCGAAATGCTCTAGATATTCGCAAGCAACTCGTTGATGCGCGACTCCATGTCGGCGAGCGCCGCGTCGATCTGCTTTTGGCCGGTGATCGCCGCATTCATTTCCTGGCCGATGATGTCCTGAATGGCGAACTGGCGCTGGACCGTCGAGGGAAGCGGCGTGCCGAGTGTGGCGACCGCTGCGATCGTGTCGCGATGCGGCAGCGCCTTGAAATTCTCCGACTCCAGAACGGCCTTCACCGCCGGAAGATGTCCGGTGCGCGACCATTCGAAGTCATTGTCGTTGAAGAATTTCAGGAACTTGCCGATCGCCGCCGCCTCTTCGGGCGTCCGGTCCTTCTGCGAGACCGCCCAGCTATGGCCATCGGCATATTGCGCCTTTTTGCCGGGAAAGAGCTGCGGATAAGGATAGACAGCGTAGCCGCCGGCATTGAGCGCCGTTCCGGCCGTTTCCGAGGAGGCGTTATAGTCGCCGATCACCCAAGTGCCGTTGAGGTGCACGCCGCCTTCGCCCGCGAGAAAGGCATTGATGCTGGCGGCATAATCCATGTCCTTGGTCGTGTAATCGTTGTCGTAGATGGCCTTGTACATCTCGAGGACCTTTTTGGCCTCGGGGGTATTGAGCTTCACCTGCTTCGGATCGGCAAAGAAGTCGGAATCCTGCTGGAAGAGATAGGTGTAGAGGTTGCGCGTATAGAGCGCGACTTCGTTCGCGAGGTTCTGTACGAAATAGGGCTTGCCGGTCTTCTCTTTGAACTGCTTGGCCTGGGCCATCAGTTCGTTGACGCTCGTCGGCAGCTTCGGGGTGCCATCTGCATTGACGAGTTCGGCCTTCTTGAACAGGTCCATGTTGATGTGGAAGAGCATGGTCCAGTTGTCGATCGGCAGGCCGTAGATCTGTCCGTCCTTGGTGACGCCGCTGAGGCTCGCATCGGTGAAGTCGGAAGGCGATATGCCGACCGAATTCAGGAGATCGTCGAGCGGCATGAGGAGCCCCCGCGACTGGTAGTCGCCGAGCACGGAGTGGTGGACGGTGACGACGTCCGGCGGGTCGCCGGCCGCAAACTGCGCCGTCAACTGGTCATAGCCCGGCCACTCGACGGTGGTGACGCTTACGTGCACATCCGGGTTGTCGGCATTGAACTTGTTGATCAGCGACGTGATGATGCCGCATTCCCCGACGGCTTTGCTGGCGTCCGTGTTGGTGCCGAACTCCGCATCGCAGGCGCCGAAGAATCGCTGCACCGTCAGCTCCGTCGCCGCGAGCGCGGGCGTGGTCGCGGCAAACGCGAGCACAGAGGCGGCCGCCAGCATGTATTTGCGCAGGGTAAGCGTCATTTCCATCTCCTCCTCATCGGGTCGTCGACCCTTGTTGGCTCTCCTCCCGAGAGCCGGTTGCCAACATCCATCGCGGGGCAGGCTTCAGCGCACGGCGGCGCCGGAGACGGCCGTCACGATGTATTTCTGGAAGAACAGGTAGAGAATGAGGATCGGCGCGCCGGCGAAGACCGCTTGCGACATCAGGAAGCCGAGTCCTTCCGACTGCGCGAAATTCGTCTGCGTCGAGGCGATGCCGATCGTCAGTGTGTACATTTCCTTCTTGGTGCCGGAGATCAGCGGCCAGAAGTAATCGTTCCACGAAGACAGGAAGGTGAAGATGCCGAGAGTCGCCTGGGCGGGCAGCGTCAGGGGCAGGAGCACCTTCCAGAAGATCTTGAAGCGGCTGGCATTGTCGAGCAGCGCCGCCTCGTCCAGCTCCTTCGGAATGGCGCGAAAATATTGCGTCATAAGGAACACCCCGAAGGGTGCCGCGAGACCCGGCAGGATCAGCCCATGATAGGTGTTGTGGAACTTCAGCCAGCTGAAAAGCTGGTGACGGGCGATCAGCACGGCCTGTTCCGGAACGGCGAGGCCGAGCAGCACGAGGATGAGCAGCGCGTTGCGGAACGGAAAGTTCAGTCGCGCAAAGCCATAGCCTGCGAGCGATGAAAGAACCAGTGTCAGGATGGTCAAAACGCCGGACACGATCACGCTGTTCAGGATCCAGCGGAAGACGGAGGACGTTGCCAGGATGTTGATGTAATTCGCGATCGTGTAGGGCACGTGGAAGACGGAATTCATATCCGTCATCAGTTCCTTGTTGTCCTTGAGCGACAGCGCGACGACCCAGGCAATCGGCGCCATCATCACGATCGCCATTGCGATCGTGAGCATCAGGACGATGCGATCGCCGGCCGAGCGTCCGACCATGCCGGAAGAAACGGAGCTCATCCTTCCTCTCCCTTTCGACGCGAGATGAAGTACTGCGCGAGCGCTGCGATCATGATCAGAATGAAGAGGATTTCGGATGCTGCGGCGCCGAGGCCGAGATCCCATTTGATGAAGGTGGCTTCGTAGATATAGAGCACGATCGGCTTCGAGGCGTTGTTCGGACCGCCTTTCGTCATCAGCCACGCCTGCCCGAAGAGCTGGAACTGCAGCACAATCTCGATGATGATCACCAGAACGAAGGTGCGCCGGATGGACGGCAGGGTGATGTGCCAGAGCGTGCGCCAGCGGCTAGCATTGTCGAGCGAGGCGGCTTCGTAGATCTCCCGAGGGACCTGCTGCAGCGCCGAGAGGAACAGCATCATCGGCAGGCCGATGCACCACCACACGGTCGCGATCGCGATCCCGATCATCGCCAGCGTCGGATCCGAAAGGAAGGCTGGCGCGGTCGCGCCGAACCAGCCATAGACCGTTGCGAGCAGGCCGAAATTGCCGATGAACACGGTGCGCCAAATCAGCGTCACGATCGTAACTGAAAGGACAGATGACGCGAAATACACCGCGCGAAGCGCCGCCGCCGTTCTGGTGTTGCGGTTAAGCGCCAGCGCCAGCAAGAGGCCGATGACGGCGAGCGCCGGAACGGTCAGCAAGACGAAATAGAAGGTATTGCCGACGACCTGCAGGAAGATCTTGTCCCGGAAGAGCCGGAAGTAATTGTCGAGTCCGACGAACCGCCCGGTGCCGAAGGCATCGGCCTTGTGCAAGCTGAGCCAGATGCCCCAGAAGAGCGGTACGACGAGCAAGGTCACGAAAAAGAACAGATAAGGCGAGACGAAAAGCACGTTGCGCCAGAGCGGCGCATTGAGGTCCTGCACGGCCTTCCGGGCGCCTGCCGCGGCGGACGAATTGCTTCCTGGGAGTGCCGCCTCAGCCATGGCCGGCCTCATGGCTGTGCCAGGCGCGACCCGACGAGTCGAAAAGGTGGGCGCGCATCCCGTCGAGAGAAAGCGAGACCTCGTCGCCGATCGCGACGCGACTATTGCCGATGTCCTCGGCGACGATGATGCTTCCGTCCTTAAGGCGGGTATAAAGCAACGTGCGATCGCCAAGCCGTTCGATCACATCGACTTTCCCAGCCGTCG
>JAPSJG010000381.1 GCA_031178305.1 Sinorhizobium sp. | reverse complement strand
AACAGGCTCAGTTGGTCGGATCACTACAGTACCCGCTGGTGACAGGTCATGATGCAGAGGCCGCCGCCATATTGAGAGCTTTAGCGCCGACCTACGCGCGATTGCTGTTTTCCTTACAACGAGCACAGTAATGCGGGGCTGTGAGCGCCCCCAAGTGAGACCAACAGGAACCGGAACAATCGACCCAACGCTGTCATTCAACGATAGCGGCCCGAATCTCCGGTGTTAGCCCTAAAAGCGGGCACCCAGTTGCGTTCCCTGGATCCTGCTCTTTCAGCTTGACCCTGCTGGGTCACTGAACTTCCGGGGAAGAGCGTTGGTGTGAAGACACGAATGCGATCGTCGCCCGGAACGGTCTCGCTGGAGAGCTGATCTCTGCTAAGCGGCGAAATTCAACTGAACCTTCATGGCGCTCCTGCGATTGCCGGCTAGCTCGAACGCGGCGATCGCCTCATCGACGAGAAGGCTGTGGCTGATCAAGCTCGAAAGGTCCACTTTGCCGCGCGAGATGAGATCGACCGCTTGGCCAAACTCCTCATCGAAGCGGAAGCTGCCGATCACTTCAATTTCCTTGGTAACGACCGAAGGTAGCGCAAACTGCATTGGTCCGCCCAGGCCGACGGCGACCAGTCGGCCGCGCGGCCGGAGGCAGTCCAGGGCCGTCGCTACAGCGGAGAAATGGCCGGAGCAGTCGAAGGCAACGTCAATCTTGCCCTTGCCTGCCTTGTAGCGATCGAGACCGCTCGCATCGGGGCCCATCATGACAAGCTCGTCGGCGCCGAGACGCCCGGCTGTCACGAGCGGCTCCTCAACGACGTCACACGCGATGATGTAGGACGCGCCGGCATGGCGTGCCGCCGCAACGGTTAAACAACCGATCGGCCCGCAGCCGGACACCAGAACCGTTGCGCCCAGCAGCGAGCCCGCGCGCTTGGCGGCGTGCAGGCAAACGGCAAAGGGCTCCGCGAGCGCGGCAAGGCCGGCATCGGTCCCGTGAGTAACGGGAAACACCCGCTCCTCGGTAACGATGATGCTGTCACGGAACATGCCCTGTGCATGCGGAAAACGCATGGCGCTACCGCTGAACACCATTTCATGGCATTCATTGCGGAGACCTCGGCGGCATTCTTCGCAACTACCACAGGGCATGGATGGGTTGATCGCGGCGAGACCCCCCGGCCCGACGCGCGTCACGCCTTTGCCGACCGCCGTGATCACCGCGGACACCTCGTGGCCGAGGATCATCGGCTCCCTGAGGCGTACGGCGCCAAAGCCGCCGTGATGATAGTAATGCAGGTCCGAGCCGCAGATCCCGCCGGCGACGACGCGAACGAGTACCTCCCCTTCGCCAGGATCGGCGACCTCCGGCAGCTGTTCCAGGCGGAGATCTTGGGGAGCGTGAGCGACGACAGCGCGCATGAATGTTCCTCGCTTAAAGCACCGACAGCATGCCGCCGTCCACGTAGATGATTTGGCCGTTCACATAATTGGATGCCGGGGAGGCCAGGAAGACAGCCGTGCCGACAAGTTCTTGTGGCTCGCCCCAGCGGCCGGCCGGCGTGCGACTCTTCACCCACGCGTCGAACTGCGGATTGTTGACAAGCGCCTCGTTCATGTCGGTCAGCATATAGCCGGGCCCGATGGCATTTGCCTGAATTCCGAACTTGGCCCATTCGGCGGCCATCCCCTTCGTCAGCAGCTTCACGCCGCCCTTTGCGACGGTATATGGAATCACCGTGGCGCGCGCGACCTCGCTCGTCAGAGAGCCGATGTTGATGATCTTGCCGCAACCACGCGGAATCATCCGACGGGCCGCCTCCCGGCCGACGAGGAAGGCGCTGGTCAGATTGGTGTCGATGACGCGCTGCCAATCGGAAAGTGAAAGCTCGACAAGCGGCTGCCGGTGCTGAATGCCCGCATTGTTGACGAGGATGTCGACCTCCAGGCCTTCGTCGTCGAGGCGTTCAAAGGCGTTCCTCACGGCGGACTCACTTGTCACGTCGAAGACCGCCTCCAGCACCTTGTAACCCGCATTCCGCATTTCTTCCGCGACAATCGCCACGGCCTTTTCGTTTCGACCGTTGAGAACGACCCTGGCGCCGGCGTCGCAGAGACCCTGCGCGATGGCGCGACCGAGCCCGCGCGACGATCCGGTCACCAAAGCCGTACGGCCCGTAAGGTCGAAGAGTTTGCTGGTCATCGGTATCTCCCTAAAGCGCCGAGCGGCGGCAGATCAGATCCGGACGCTGATAGACCTCAGGCAGCAGATCCGTGCCGAGCCCCGGACCTTCCATCGGCAGGACGTAACCGTCCTTGATCGTCGGCACGACCGTTACGAGTTCCTTGTACCAACCGGTATAGAAAGCCCGAACCGACTCCTGGATCAGTGTGTTCGGCTGGCTGAAAGAGGCATGGATCGCAGCGGCGAAGCCAACCGGGCCCGTGCAATCATGCGGCGCGAAAGGACGATGATACGTATCCGCAAGCGAGGCGATCTTGCGGCCCTCGGTCAATCCACCCGTCCAACATAGATCGACCATCACGACATGTGTGGCGTTCCGATCCAGCATCTCCTTATAGGGGAAGCGCGATCCGAGCGTTTCGCTGGCGCAGACCCAGACGTCGGTTGCCGCCGCATATTCGGCGAGCGCCTGCGGCGAGTTCATCCGGATGGGGTCCTCGTACCAGGTCGGGGCATAGGGCTCGAGTGCCCGGGCGATCTTCTTGGCCGTTGGAAGATTCCACAGCGAATGGAACTCCACCATGATTTCCATCTTGTCGCCGACCGCTTTGCGGATCTTTTCGAAGGGCTCGATCGCCGTTTTCATCTGCTCGGCGGTGATGAAGAGGCCGCGATTCTCTTGCGCCGGCGGATCGAACGGCCAGATCTTCATCGCCGATATACCGCTTTCCAGCAGGTTTTCAGCAAGAGCCCCGGCGTCGGTCATGAAGCCGGCCAAATCCTCATAGGGCCCCTCGCTGGCGCCGATGTTCCAGGTGTCCACAGGGCGAATATTTTGGCTGCGGACATACCCGTAACCGGCGCAGGTGTTGTAAACCCGCAGCTTGTCAGCGGCCAATCCGCCGAGCATCTGATGCACCGGCTGACTGCACACTTTGCCGAAGAGATCCCAAAGCGCAATGTCGATCGCCGAGGCGGCGCGATATTCGACACCCGTCGAAGCCTGCGCCATCGGGAGGTCGGTCATGACCCGATTGAGCGCCTCGATGCGCAACGGATCCTGACCGAGCAGACGGCCTGCCAGCGTATCGTGGATATGAGCCTCCACAGCACCGGCGCCGTAGAAGGTCTCTCCGAGGCCAATCATGCCATCATCGGTGTGAACGCGAACCCAGAGAACGTTCGAAAACTCTTCCGTTCTCAGTGTTTCCAGTGCGGTGATCCTCATGCGCTCCTCCCTTAGCAGTCGAAACTCCTCTCCAGCCTTGCGGCCTTGCCTCCACTCAGGAACGCCGGATGGGAATTGACATATCATGATATTTTGTGAAATATCAGATGGCGAATTGCAATACGTGTTCGGAGCGAATTTTGCAAGAGAGACCGCTCAAAGAGAGGGCCAAAACCGCCGCCAAGCCTTCGGCAAATGCCGGAGCTGAAGGCGTCTGGCCCGTTGAGCATGCACGCGACCTGACGACGCTCGCCTACGAGCGTATCGAGGCGCTGTTCGTTTCCATGCGCATTGCCCCCGGCGCGGAAATCCGCACACAGGATCTTCAGGCCATGGTTGGCATCGGCCGAACGCCCGTGCATCAGGCCGTGCGCAGGCTCGCAGCCGAAACGCTTCTGGAAATTCGTCCGCGGAACGGCCTTCGCATCGCGCCGATCGACCTGTCGCGGGAAAAACGCCTGGCGGAACTCAGGCGCGATCTCGACCGGTTCGTAACCGCGACCGCCATTCGCAACATGACCTCCAATGATCGCGCCGCTCTTCACCACCTGAAGAGGAGACTCGAAGCCACGGGGGCAGCGATGACGATCGACAGTTTCAATTTCA
>JAPSJG010000380.1 GCA_031178305.1 Sinorhizobium sp. | reverse complement strand
GCATCCTGATTGCCGAGCAGCTCTATCGTGCGGTGACGATTCTTTCCGGCCACCCCTATCACCGCGCCTGATGTTTTTCTTATTTCAATCAGATCGGCTCGCCCGCCAGCAGGCGCGGATCTCCGCGGCCGGCGACGCTGGCTGCCTGGCGGATGAAGAAGTTCTTGAGCGGCGGCAGGCGATCGACCAGGCCGAGGCCGATATCGCGGGCAATCCTGACCGGCGTGATGTCGTTCGAGAACAGCCGGTTGAGGACGTCCGTCGTCACACCCATGCGGAAAGTGTCGAAACGGCGCCAGGTCTGGTAGCGCTCCAGAACCGCGAGCGAGCCGATGTCGAGACCGAGGCGGTCGGCCTCGACAAGCGTTTCGGCGAGTGCCGCCACGTCCTTGAAACCGAGATTGAGCCCCTGGCCGGAGATCGGGTGGATGCCGTGGGCGGCGTCGCCGGCAAGCGCGAAGCGAGGCGCCACGAAGTCGCGCGCGAGCGTCAGGCCGAGCGGAAATGCCCGGCGCCCGCCGACCACCTTCAGATGGCCAAGCTTGTGGCCGAAGCGGCGCTCCAGCTCGACCTCGAACAGAAAGTCATCGCCCTTGACCAGGCGTTCGGCGTCGATCGCGTTTTCGGTCCAGACGAGCGACGAGCGGTTGTTCTTGAGCGGCAGGGTGGCGAAGGGGCCGGCCGGCAGGAAATGCTCCTCCGCCGTGCCGTTATGCGGGCGCTCGTGCTCGACCGTTGTGACGATACCGGACTGGCCGTAGTCGAACTCGACCACCTTGATGCCGGCCGCCTCTCTGAGCTTCGAGCGCACCCCGTCGCAGGCGACGAGTAGTCGCGCCTCGATCTCCTCGCCACCGGCTAGCAATATGGTGACCGCGTGATCGCCGCTCGTGAAACGCTCGACCATCGTCGACTGGCGGATCGGGACGCCGAGTTCGCCGCAGGCCTCGCGTAGCGCCCCGACCAGAGCCGTGTTCGGCACCATATGGGCGAAGGGCCGCCCTTCACCGCCGTCGCCTTCGAAGGTCAGAAAGACCGGGCGCACGGGATCGGTCGCCTTCGAATCGGTGATCACCATCCTCAGGATCGGCTCGGCCTCGGGTTTGATAGCGCTCCAGACGCCGAGGACGTCGAGCATCCGCTCCGCGGCGAGCGCCACGGCCGAGGCGCGCTCGTCCTTCTTCCAGGCATTTTCCGGCGCGCCGTCGACGACCAGCACGTCGAGATGGGGGGCGGCCTTCTTCACCGATACCGCAAGCGACAGGCCGACATAACCGCCGCCGGCAATCAATAGATCGATCATTGCTGTCACCCCCGTCGCACTTGAGCATCATCTCTCGCCTATATAGATCAATGCCATCGCCGTTCCTACCGCCGGAGACCGCCGAAATGACGCGCCCCACCGAGACCGCCACCCCAATGGACGCGCTGCTCGCAATCCTTGATCTCGAGAAGCTCGAGGAAAATCTGTTCCGGGGATTGAGCCCGCAAGTGGGCTGGCAGCGGGTGTTCGGCGGCCAGGTGATCGGACAGGCGCTGATCGCCGCCCAGCGCACCGTCGATGAAGGGCGCTATGTCCATTCGCTGCACGCCTATTTCATGCGGCCCGGCGATCCTTCCGTCCCGATCATCTACGAGGTCGACCGCATCCGCGACGGCTCGAGCTTCGCAACGCGGCGCGTGGTGGCGATCCAGCACGGCAAGGCGATCTTCGCGATGTCCTCCTCCTTCCAATATGACGAGGACGGTTTCGATCATCAGGTGAAGATGCCGGACGTCCCGATGCCGGAGGCCCTGCCGGGCGAACGGGAGCTTAAAGAAAAATTCCTCGTTCACGCGCCGGAGGCGATCCGCCGCTACTGGGAACGGCCGCGGCCGATCGAAATCCGGCCCGTGTCGCTGGAGCAGTATTTCTCGCGAGACGGGGCCTCGCGCGAAAGGATCTTGCGGGACGGGGCGCTTCCCACCCAGAATGTCTGGGTCAAGGCGGTCGGCTCAGTACCGGACGAGCGCCATCTGCAGGCGGCTGTCCTTGCCTATCTCTCCGACATGACTCTCCTCGACACCTCCCTCTATGCCCACGGCACCTCCGTGTTCGACCGCAGCCTGCAGGTCGCAAGCCTCGATCACGCCATGTGGTTTCACCGCCCGTCCAGTATGGATGATTGGCTGCTTTACGCCCAGGACAGCCCGAATGCGCATGGCGCGCGCGGCATGACCCGCGGCAGCCTGTTCGATCGCTCGGGCGCGCTGATTGCCTCCGTGGCGCAGGAGGGATTGATTCGTAAAAAGGCAATTGAATAAAAAATACGCAAATTCAAATTTTTGCACATTTTTTAGTCTGAACAACTGATGTCTTTTTTAGCATTTTGCGGCGAACCCGCCGTCAAATGCGGTTTTTTCGTGTTTTTTCGGCCCTTCCCGCCGCTTCATCGAATCTGGCACGCCCCTTGAATGTCGCTATTCGGTTGCCCGGCGCTTCAGCGCTTAAGCAGCAAGGAGAGACGGCCTCCCGCCGGAGGCAGACAAGGATGGGAAACCTATGAAAATTGTGATGGCCATTATCAAGCCGTTCAAGCTCGATGAGGTTCGCGAAGCCCTCACTGCCGTTGGCATTCAGGGTTTGACCGTAACCGAAGTGAAGGGCTACGGCCGCCAGAAGGGGCACACCGAAATCTACCGCGGAACCGAGTATGCCGTGAGCTTCCTGCCGAAGCTGAAAGTAGAGATCGCGGTTCCGTCGGAGATCGTCGACAAGGCAGTAGAGGCGATCGCCTCGGCCGCCAAGACGGGTCAGATCGGCGACGGCAAGATCTTCGTCTATTCGATTGACCACGCCGTGCGCATCCGCACCGGCGAAACCGATACAGAAGCGTTGTAAATCACGCCGATCAGGGAGCTTTTTTCGATGTCGCCATTCTACCTTTCCACCTCTCTTCGACGCGTGGGCGCAACCGCTGCCGCCTTGCTCGCGCCGGTCGTTGCATTTGCCCAGGAGGCGGCGCCAGCCGCTGCCGAGGCAGCCGCAGCAACGCCGGTTCCCGACAAGGCCGACACGACGTTCATGTTCATCTCGACGCTGCTCGTTCTCTTCATGCTGATCCCTGGCCTTGCGCTGTTCTATGGCGGCCTGGTGCGCGCCAAGAACATGCTTTCCGTTCTCATGCAGTGCACGGTCGTCGGCGCCACGATGATGATCGTATGGGTGATCTACGGCTATTCCTTCGCCTTTGGTGGTTCGGAAAGCGCCTATTTCGGCGGCTTTGCCAAGCTCTTCCTGGCAGGCGTAACGGTCGACAGCACGTCGGCCACCTTCACCGAGGGCGTGGTCATCCCGGAATACATCTTCATGCTGTTCCAGATGACCTTCGCCGCCATCACCCCTGCGCTCATCGTTGGCGCCTTTGCCGAGCGCATCAAGTTCTCGGCAGCGATCCTCTTCGCCGTCCTCTGGGCGACCTTCGTCTACTTTCCGATCGCTCATATGGTCTGGGACGCCAATGGTCTCCTGTTCGGCATGGGCGCGCTTGACTTTGCCGGCGGCACGGTCGTGCATATCAATGCCGGCATCGCCGGGCTCGTCGGCGCGATCATGGTCGGCAAGCGCACGGGTTACGGACGCGACATGATGGCACCGCACTCCATGACGCTCACCCTCGTCGGCGCGGCCATGCTGTGGTTCGGCTGGTTCGGCTTCAATGCCGGCTCCAACCTGGAGGCTTCCGGCGGCGCGGTTCTCGCCACGGTCAACACCTTTTTGGCGACCGCTGCGGCAGTTCTGTCCTGGTCCGTCGTCGAAACCTTGACCCGCGGCAAGGCCTCGATGCTCGGCGCCGCGTCGGGCATGATCGCCGGTCTCGTCGCCATCACCCCGGCCGCCGGCATAGCCGGTCCGATGGGTGCCATCATCATGGGCCTCGCTGTTTCGCCGCTCTGCTACTTCTTCGTCTCCGTCATCAAGAACAAGTTCGGCTATGACGACACGGCGGACGTCTTCGGCGTGCATGGCGTCGGCGGCTTCT
>JAPSJG010000024.1 GCA_031178305.1 Sinorhizobium sp. | reverse complement strand
CAGGCTCGAAAATGCGATCCGTGCGGGAAAGCCTTGCCATGGCCGAGCGAGCGTCTGGAAATTCGGCAGCCGCCACGCTTCCCAGGATTGCCGCGCCGAGGAGCACAGGCTCCTCGGAGCGTGTCGCCAGAACGGGCTTTCCGGTTGCGTCGGCCAGCAGCTGGCGGACGAGATCGAATTGGCCGGCGCCGCCGCTTATGACGATCTTGTCGATCAGAGCACCAGAAGATGCCTGCGTATCGATGATCTGCCGCAGCCCGTAGCCGATGCCGCACAATCCCGCCACGTAGAGAGAGACAAGATTGTCGAGATCCCGCTCCATGCCGAGCCCCGCGACGACCGCGCGGGAATGCGGATCGGCAAACGGCGCGCGGTTGCCGAGGAATTCAGGGACGACATGGAGCCCGCCAACGAGCCGCACCGACTCCGAGAGCGTCCGGGTCTTCTTCGCGGCGAGCTCCGCCAGAAGAGCGGGGAGTGAGACACCGCGACGCGCTGCCATTTCCAGCGCCTCGCCAGCCGCCGGGTGGAACGACAGGAGCTGCTCGATCGCCGCGCCCGCCGCGGACTGGCCGCCTTCGTTCAGCCACATGCCGGGAACCATTGCGGAATAATAGGGCCCCCAGACGCCTGGCACGAAGACGGGCTCCAATGTCGAAGTCATCGTGCAGGAGGAGGTTCCAAAAACATAAGCCAGATTGCTTTGCGGCGGGCCATCGACGCCCACCGTTCCGATCCCGCCGGCATGGGCGTCGATCATGCCGGCTCCAACCGGTGTTCCGGGCAGCAGGCCGAGCTCTTCGGCAGCGCGCGGCGTCAGCCCGCTTCCGACCGGTGTGCCCGGATCCACGACGCGCTGGCCTATGCGAGCGAAATTCTCGTCCGCGAGCTTCCCAAGGCCGATCTCACGGAAATAGTCCGGATCCCAGCGCCTCTCATGGGCGAGATAGGTCCACTTGCAGGTCACCGTGCAGGTCGACCGGGCGAGGTCGCCGGTCGCACGCCAGGTCAGGAAATCTGCGAGGTCGAAGAACTGCCAGGCGGCGTCGAAGACGTGAGGGCGATTCTCGCACAACCAGAGAAGCTTCGGCGTCTCCATTTCGGGCGAAATGCGCCCGCCGACATAGCGCAACACATCGTGACCTTTGGCGTTGATTCGCTCCGCCTGGTCGACGGCGCGGTGATCCATCCAGACAATAATGTCACGCTCGGGGTCTTCGGACGGTCCGACCGGAAGGGAGTGCCCATCCTCACCAAGGACGACCAGCGAACAGGTCGCGTCGAAGCCGATGCTTGCCACCTTCGCAGGATCGGCGCCCGCCGCGGAAACCGCCTCGCGAACGGCTTCGCAGACGGCAGACCAGATCTCCGTGCTCGACTGTTCGACGATGGAACCGGCCTCGCGAAAGAGCGTGATGTCGCGCTTGCCCGAGGCCAGCAGGTGCCCGCTCAGATCGAAAATTCCGGCTCTGGCGCTTCCAGTGCCGACATCAACGCCAATGAGAAATCGTTCGTAGGCCGCGGCGCGCGCGGAGGATATATTGGTCATGGTCTACCGCCTGCAATCAGGGACTTCTATCGGCGGAGGCCTGAGCTTCGCGCCGGCGGAGGCTATCAGAGATCGACGCTATTGGGCAGGATCACCAGATCGCGGATCGTGATGTTGCGCGGACGCGTCAGCATGAAGAGCACAGCATCCGCCACCTCCTTCGGCTGCATGAGGCTGCCGTTGGCGAGCGCTTCCTCCATCTTCGCCTTGGGCCAGTCATCGAGTAGCGCCGTCACCACAGGCCCGGGCAACACGGCCCCGACGCGCACACCGTGGGGCGCAACCTGCCGGCGCGTGCTGTGCACGAACGCTTGCACGGCGAATTTTGACGCAGTGTAGATCGGCTCCCAGACCACCGGAACGACACCTGCGATCGAACTGGTGAAGAGGATGTCGCCCGATTTCCGCTCGATCATGTACGGCAGCACCGCGTGGACCGAGCGAAAGGCCGCATTGATGTTGAGGTTGAGCATGCGGTCCCAGGCGTCAGGGTCGCCCTCGGCCACCGGACCGCCGATATAGGCACCGGCATTGGCATGGAAGATGTCCAGTTTGCCGGCTAGATCGAGGATCCTCGGAAGCATGCCGGAGACTTCCGCCGGCTTCAGCAGATCGACCACCAGCGGCAGGGCCTTTTCGCCGAGCTCGCCGCAGAGCTGTTCCAGCTTGTCTTGCGCGCGGTCCACGAAGACGACCGTCGCGCCTTCCGACAAGAGCGTGCGTGCGCATTCCAGTCCGATGCCGGATGCGGCGCCTGTGATGGCGGCAACCTTGCCTCTCATGAGGTCAGCCATGGTGAGTACTCCATTGCGATTGGTTGGATCACGCGCGTCCGTGGCTGACGCGGGAACGACGGGCGAGTGAGTCGACGATGACCGCGACTGCCAGGACGCCGCCGGTGATCATGTAGCGGAGCGACGAACTGAGATTGAGCAGCGTCAGGCCATTTGAGATCGCCTGAATCACGATGATACCGAGCACGGCGGAATAGGCGCTCCCGCGTCCGCCGAAGAGGCTCGTGCCGCCGATCACCGCAGCCGCGATCGCATTGAGGTTAACGTCGCCGGTGCCAGCCTGTTGGCTCGACGAAGCAAGACGCGCCGCCGAGAGGATGCCGCCAAGCGTTGCCAATGTGGAGCAGAGCACGAAGGCGCTCAGATAGATTCGGCGCACGTTGATGCCGGACCGCCGCGCCGCTTCCCGATTGCCGCCGACAGCGAACATCGAGCGGCCCCACTTCGTGCGCGTCAGCGCATAGTTGAGAATAACGGCAAGAGTGACGAACAGGCCGAACATCCACGGTACGCCGCGGCCGAGATTGAGGTAGAAAACCGCCAGTTCAAGTGCAACCGTAAGCGCCAGCGCCTTGATGACCAGGGCACCGACGGGCTGAGTGGATAGGTTCGCGGCCTGCCGCTGGCGCCTCGTCCTGATGCCCTTGCCGATCATCACCAGGCCGGGCACAACCGCCACTGCATGGGAGAACCAGTCCGGCATGATCAGGATCTGCCCGAACCGGACGAGCGAAGAAGCATAGGGCAGGTTGATCGAACCGGTCGGGCCGAGGATATAGAGCTGCATACCGAGGAGCGCGAGAAGACCTGCCAGGGTGGCAATGAAACTCGGCATTCCGAGGCGATTGTAAAGCGCCGCGTAGATCAGCCCCACCGCGACACCCACCAGCAGCGCGGCGACGATCGCTGCGGCGACTGGCCAGCCGGAACCGACCCACAGAACGCCGATGATGGCCGAAGCCAATCCGCTCATTGAGCCGACCGAAAGGTCGATTTCGCCCAGCACCAGGACGCAGATGATCCCAAGCGAAATCACGCCGACTGTGGCGCAGTCGAAGAGCAGGTTCACAAGATTGTTGGGCGCTAGGAAGACGGGATTGAGGGCCGAGAATATGATCGAGATGACGATGAGGCCGATTGCGACCGGCAGCATGCCGAGATCGCCAGAGCGCACGCGGTCGATGAAGCCCCATGCCATGTCGAAGACCCCCTCGTCATGGCGCAGGCGCTCGTCGCTGCGGTCAAGTCTCTGCTGGGCACGGGCAGGGGTGTTCGACTGATTCTGGCTCATGCGGCTCCTCCGCTCTGCTCGTTCACCAGACCGGCCTTGCGGTCGAGGCGGCGTGAAACGGCGTTTTCCGTCGCGCCGGTGATCGCGGAGACGAGCTCCTGGTTTGAGGCATCCGGCAAGAAGATACCGTTGTTGCGCCCCAGCCGAAGCACGACGATGCGATCGGCCACCGCGCGCACGTCTTCCATGTTGTGGCTGATGATGATGACCCCCAGTCCGCGATCGCGGACCCTTTCGATCAGATTGAGGACCTCGGCCGTCTGGGCCACGCCGAGCGCCGCAGTCGGCTCATCGAGCATGATGACCTTCGGCTCGAGCAGGAGCGAACGCGCAATGGCAACCGTCTGGCGCTGGCCGCCGGAGAGCGAGGCAATCGGCACACGGACGGAAGGAATGCGCGCCGCGAGTTCGCGCAGAAGCGTCCAGGCACGCACCTCCATCGCAACTTCGTCCAGCTGCCAGGGTGACAGTTCGTGACCCAGGAAAAGATTGGCGACGACGTCGAGGTTTTCGCATAGTGCGAGATCTTGGAAGACTGTCGCGATGCCGAGCCCCAATGCCTTTCGAGGATTCTCAATCGCTACGGCCTGCCCACAGAACTCTATCGTGCCCGTAGACGGTTGATGCACGCCGGCGAGGATCTTGATGAGGGTCGACTTGCCGGCACCGTTGTCTCCGACGAGCGCGACGACTTCCCCGGCATTGACCTCGAGCTCGATGTCCGTGAGAGCGGAAACCGCTCCAAAATTCTTGGATATGCCGCGAAGACGCAGCACTAGCTCACCCTTGGCGGGAGCTGTCTGGATGTTGCGTGTCATCGCCCCACCTTTAGACGAAAAGAGGTGCCCGGACGCGATCCGCGCGCCGGGCACGACGGCAGACTTATTTTATGATGCCAAGTTTGCGGCAGCCTTCAATATATTCCCCGGTGCAGATCTCTTCCGGCTTGTTGATGCCCTTGTCGAAGATCTCGGCCTTGATGTTCTCGGCCGTGACCACCGCCGGAACGAAGAGCTGAGAGGGTGTTTCGTAGAGTTTGTGGGTCGCCTCCGGCGTTTCGCCCTTGATCAGCTTCACGGCGACATTGGCCGCTGCGGCTGCCACGATCTCGGAGGGTTTTGAGATCGTGTTGTACTGGTCACCGGCAATGATCAGCTGCAACGCGGCAGTCGTCGCATCGTTGCCGGTGACCGGGGGGAGCGGCTTGACGCCTGCCGCCTTGAGAGCGGCGATCGCACCGCCGCCGGTCCCGTCGTTGGCGGCGACGATGCCCTTGATCTGATCGCCAAAGCGGGTGATCTGCCCGGCGGTCCATTCCTGTGCCTTCGGCGGCGCCCAGTCCGGCGTATCGTACTCGGCGAGCGTCTTGTAGCCGGACGCGTCGAGGGCGGAATCGATGCCGTCGCGAATGAGACCGGCTGCCGCATCGGTCGGCGAACCATTGATCTGCAGCACGCCCGAACCTTCCGGAACGCCGGTCGCCTTCATGTGGTCGACGAGCGACTGCGCGATCGCGCGCCCGATGCCTTCATTATCGAACGAGACATAGTAGTCCGCCGGTTTACTCGGGATCGGGCGGTCATAGGCGATCACCTTGACGTCCTGGGAATGGGCGATTTCGACGAGTGCCGCGGCCGCGGCTGAATCCACCGGATCGAGCACAACGACCTTGGCGCCCTGGGCGATCACGGAGTTGAACTGCTGCTGCTGAAGCGCAACGTCCGCATTGGCATTCTGGTAGATGACCGTACAGCTCGGGCAGAGCTTCTCCATTTCCGCCTTGAAGCCCGGATAGTCGTGCTCCTCATAGCGGGTGGAAGCCTGGTCCGGCATCAGGAAAGCCACGGTGGCCGCTTCCTGCGCGACGGCCGCACTGTTGAGCGACACGGCAAGGCCGGTCGAGGCAAGCAAGTAACAGATCGTCTTCATAAGTTTCCTCCACGGTTGGTTTTCCGCCGGCGATCTGAAGCTTCTGAAGGGCGACACCCCTACGATGTCCGGGACGTCGTTTGGATACAGTTTCGCCACGGCTCCCGCTCGCCTGTCAGGGCGCAGCCAGTCGTTCGCTGCAGCGGGTATCGCAGCGCTGGATTATTGGTTCTTGTCTGACTCCTCCGGGCCAGATTTGGCAGCTTCATCGATTGCGCCTACTTGCTCAATCGATGAAGCAGAATTGCTCCTTAACGTCATTGATGTCAAGGTGGCGCGTGAAAGTGGAGATCAAATTCGTGAAACGTGCAACTCAGACGAAAAGGACAACGATCTACGATCTGGCGGAACTGGCTGGGACGTCGGCAAGCGCGGTGAGCGCCGTGCTCAATGGAAACTGGAAGAAGCGCCGCATCAGCGCCCAGCTTGCGGAGAGGATCACGCGGCTCGCCGAGGAGCAGGGCTATGCCCTGAACATGCAGGCGAGCGTGCTGCGCCGCGAGCGATCGAAGATCATCGGGATGATCGTCCCGAAATACGATAACCGCTACTTCGGCTCGATCGTCGAACAGTTCGAGGCCATGGCCCGCGAGAGGGGGCTCTTCCCGATCATTACGTGCACACGCCGAGATCCGGCGCTGGAAATCGAGGCTGCGCGCGCCATGCTCTCATACCAGGTGGACTGCCTGATCGCGACCGGAGCGACCGATCCGGATCGTATCGCCGACATCTGTTCTGCCGCCGGCGTCCGCGCCGTGAACCTCGACCTGCCGGGTTCGCGCGTCCCGTCGGTCATCTCGGACAATTTCGCCGGAGCGCTCGAACTCACCCGGCGCGTGCTTGCGAACTGCGAGAGGGAGTTCGGCGAAAAGACACCGCTCCTGTTCGTCGGCGGACGCGGAACCGACCACAACACATCGGAGCGCGTGCGAGGATTCCGCGCTGCCCACGCCGAAGCGGGGGTGGCGGTCGACGAGACGCTGGTGCTGACCTGCGGCTATGCGCCCGAGAAGGCGGAGAACGCCATGAAGTCGCTCGCGGCAAGGGTGAAGACGCTTCCGCGGGGCATGTTCGTTAATTCGACTATTTCGCTTGAAGGCGTCATGCGATGGATTCGTCGCTGCGGCCACTATACCGACCGGATGCCGCTCCTCGGCTGTTTCGACTGGGATCCCTTTGTGGCCATGCTCGGGGATCACATCGAAATGATCCGTCAGGATGTTCCGAGAATGCTCGACGCGGTCTTCGAAATCATCGATTCCGGCGCGACAGACCTGAAGGTGATCCAGATTCCACCGATTGTCGAGAAGATAGGGTTAGGCGGGCGGGCAGAGAATCTCCCGGAGCCACCATGGATCTTGGCCTGAAATCTACCGCAAGTGGGAAGTATTGGCCGACTGCATAATTCGCGTAAGCCAGTCAGCGAATATCCGCGCCAAGCGCCGCTGACTGCCTGATTTCGGATAAGCCAGGTAGTGTCCAATGTAGCGGGTGTCACGACACCTGCCTGCGAAGGGACGCACCAGTTTTCCGTTGTCCAATTCGCGGCGCGCCAGCACATCGGATTCAAGTGCGACACCTAGCCCGTTAACGGCGGCGTCCACCGCAAGGAAGCTTCTGTCGAAGCTCATCGTCGGTGCGGGAGGTGGTCCGAGGTTGTTTGCCTCGAACCAGTCGATCCACTGTATGCGTTTGAGATCGCTGCGTATCAGGGGGTAACGCAGGAGGTCGCGAGGCGATTTGAGTTCCGCGGCAATCTCCGGCGAACAAAGGGGGGTCACGATTTCCTCCCCAAGAGGAATCACGATGAGGTCCTCGCGATCCTGAGGCTCGCCGTAGACGATATCCGCATCGAAAAGACCGTCGACGAAGCGGGCATAGCTCGTACTGGCGGCGACCCTCACTTCAATCCCGGGGTTCTCCTTCAGGAAGAGGGGCAGGCGCGCTGACAGCACCTGCGCGGCGAAACTCGGTGCGCAATGGACGCGCAGCAACTGCGCTTTTTTGGATGAAATAAGTTCAACACCGCGGCGCAATTCTTCGAAGGCATTGGAAGCATGGGTAAGCAGGGTCTGCCCCGCTAACGTGAGTTCGACGCTGCGGGTTGTCCGCTCGAAAAGACTAGCGCCGAGATCCCGCTCAAGTCGCATGATCGCATGACTTACCGCACTCGGCGAAAGCCTGAGCTCCTCCGCTGCTGCCCGAAAGGAACCCAGGCGGGCGGCCGACTCAAAGATGCGCATGGCGGAGAGCGAGATCATGTTCAGCATTAGATTAGTGAAGCAGAGTCACCCACCGATGTAAACTTGGCGTTTGAAGCAGATCGCTTGTTCATTCAATTCTTTCCCCGTCGAAGCGGCAAACAGCCATGCGGACGACGAGGACCAGATACTTCGGGAAAAGTATCGGGAGGAGATCTGAATGCTACTGCGAGGAAAGACCGCGGTCATTTCGGGCGCGGCAAGCAAGCGCGGCATCGGCCGTGCAACGGCCGAACTCTTTGCGGAAAATGGGGCCAGGGTCGCCATCCTGGACATCGATGCCGAGACTGCTATCGAAGCGGCGTCGACACTGGCACCGGTTGAACACGGCAGTCACATTGGTCTCGGCTGCGACGTCACCGACCGGCCGTCGTGCAATTCCGCGGCTGAAGCGGCCATTGAGGCATTCGGAGCCGTCGACGTCCTGATCAACAATGCAGGCGTCACGCAGCCGGTAAAGACGCTCGAGATTACGGAGAAGGATTGGCAGCGCATCGTCGCAGTCAATATGACCGGTGTCCTGAACCTCAGCCAGTCCTTCATTCCGAACATGCGCGACAATGGGGGCGGATCGATTGTCTGCATGTCATCTGTCTCCGCCCAGCGTGGAGGCGGCATCTTCGGGGGGCCGCACTATTCGGCGGCCAAAGCCGGCGTTCTTGGCCTCGCAAAGGCGATGGCACGCGAATTCGGCCCTGCAGGCATTCGGGTCAATTCGGTGACGCCCGGCCTCATCCAGACCGATATCACTGGCGGCAAGCTGACCGAGGAGATGCGGGCCGACATCACTAGGGCCATCCCGTTGAACAGGCTCGGCGAGGCGCGCGACGTCGCCAACATCTATCTTTTCCTTGCCTCGGACCTGTCGGCCTATGTCACCGGCGCCGTGATCGACGTCAACGGCGGAATGCTGATCCATTGAGCCGGCGACTTCCAGCGAATTGGACGGAAGGATGAGAAGAATGACCGACATTGGTCATAATGTTAGCTTGAGCGAGCGCGCAAGGCGCATCCGCCGCAACGCGCTCCGGATGGGCGAGGTCCAAGGCCAGGGCTATATCGCGCAGGCGCTTGGGGTCGCCGACGTGCTGGCCGTGTCATACTTCCACGCCACCAACTTTCGCCCGGAAGATCCGGAGTGGGATGGCCGCGACCGGTTCCTGCTCTCGATCGGCCACTACGCCATCGCGCTCTATGCCGCCTTGATCGAGGCGAAGATCATTCCCGAAGACGAACTCGAGACCTATGGGACGGACGAAAGCCGGCTGCCGATGTCAGGCATGGCTGCCTACACTCCCGGCATGGAGATCACGGGCGGTTCGCTCGGTCATGGACTTGGTATCGCGGTTGGGATGTGCCTGGCGCTAAAGCGCAAGAGCTCGAAGTCGTTCGTCTACAATCTGTTCTCGGACGGCGAACTGGACGAGGGCTCGACCTGGGAAGCGGCGATGTCGGCCGGTTCCTACAAGCTCGACAACCTGATCGGCATCGTCGACGTCAACCAGATGCAGGCCGACGGCCCTTCGCTTGGGGTGATGAACTTTGAACCGCTTGCACCGAAGTTCGAGTCCTTCGGCTGGTTCGTGCAGCGCGTCGACGGCAATGACATAGAGGCGCTTGTCGAGGCGTTCGACGCTGCCCGCTACCACGACGAAGAACAGCCGCGGCTGATCATCTGCGACACGAAAATGGCGAAGGGCGTGCCGTTTCTGGAGGCGCGCGAGCGCAACCACTTCCTTCGAGTCGAGCCGCATGAATGGGCCGAAGCCCTGAAGATCATCGAGGCGGGAGCGATCGCATGAGACGTTCCAAATACATTCGGCCGGTGCACTTGCTGGATAGTGGCGACGGGCCGCGCCTTACGACTTCAGCCATGATCGCGTCCATTGCCGGGCCGGACCAGCCGACGAAGGCGGCGCCTTTCGGGCACACGCTGGCAGCCATTGCCGAAGGCAATCCTCGCATCGTTGGTCTTTCCGCCGACCTGGCGAAATACACCGACCTGCACATCTTCCGGGCCGCCCACCCCGACCGGTTTTACCAGATGGGAATGGCCGAGCAGCTCCTGATGATGGCGGCGGCCGGTATGGCGAGGGAAGGGTTCCAGCCGTGGGTGACCACCTATGCGGTCTTTGCCTCTCGGCGCGCCTATGACTTCATCTGCCTTGCGATCGCCGAGGAGACGCTGGACGTCAAGATCGTCTGCGCGCTACCCGGCCTCACCACCGGCTACGGCCCGAGCCATCAGGCGACCGAGGACATAGCGATGTTCCGCGGCATGCCGAACCTGACGATCATCGATCCTTGCGATGCGCACGAGATCGAGCAGGCGGTGCCGGTCATCGCCGCCCACAAGGGGCCGGTCTACATGCGGCTGCTGCGCGGCAACGTGCCGCTGGTGCTCGACGAATACGGCTATCAGTTCGAGCTCGGCAAAGCGAAGCTTCTTCGAGACGGTCGAGATACGCTGATCATTTCGTCCGGCTTGATGACGATGCGGGCTCTCGAAGCGGCGAGGGAACTCCAAAGGGACGGCGTGGACGCGGCCGTGCTGCACGTTCCGACCATCAAGCCGCTCGACGAAGCGACGATCCTTGCGGAGGGCAGAAAGGGTGGCCGCCTGGTCGTCGTCGCCGAGAACCACACGATCATCGGCGGGCTCGGCGAGGCGGTGGCCGCCACGCTCATGCGCTCGGATGTCCGCCCCGCCGCCTTCCGTCAGATTGCGCTGCCCGATCAGTTCCTGGAGGCGGGCGCCCTGCCGACACTGCACGAGCAGTACGGGCTCTCTACGGGCAAGGTGGTGTCAGCGATCAAAGGTTGGCTGAGCGAATAAGGAAGCGATCCGGCTTGGAGGAGCTGGATCGCTTTCGATTTAAGCACATGAGGAGGAGGCAATGAGCTTGCAGATTCACAGACGTACCTTTCTCGCTTCGGCAGTCGCGGCCCTTGCCGCGCCTGCGCTTGTCAGCACCATTCGCCCCGCCATGGCCGAAACGACATTGACGCTTGGTCATGGCGCGGCGCCTGGCAATCCGCGGACCGTTGCCGCCGCGAAGTTCGCAGAACTCGTGGCCGAGAAGACCTCGGGGCGCGTGAAGATCAATGTCGCGGGGGCTGAGACGCTTGGCAGCGACGCGGCCATGTTGACGAGCTTGCGCACCGGTGCCCTGGACTTCACGGCAAACAGCCAAGGGGCCAGCTCGGCTCTGGTTCCGGAACTGGCGGCGCTCGGCTTGCCGTTTCTGTTCGAGAGCACCGAAAAGGCGATGAAGCTTCTCAGCGGCGCGGTCGGAAAGGAGCTCAACAAGCGTTTCGAAGCGGTCGGCGTCGTTCCGCTCGACTGGTGGGACAACGGCATCCGCCATCTCACCAACTCGAAGCGCAAGGTGGTCGCGCCCGTCGATGTCGCCGGTATGAAGATCCGCACGCCGGCGGATCCGATGACCATCGATATTTTTGAGACGCTCGGCGCGAGCACGGAGCAGATCGCGTTTGGAGAGCTCTACATCGCGCTCCAGCAGGGAGTCGTCGACGGGCAGGAGAACCCGCTCGCCAACATAGAGAGCTCTAAGCTCTACGAGGTCAACCGCTACATCAGCCTGACCGCGCACAAGTGGGAGTCGACACCTTTCCTGATGTCGAAGATCGCGGAGGCGCGTCTTGGAAGTGACCTCGAGGCGGTGAAGGCCGCGGCCAAGGAGGCGGGGGAACTCCAGCGAAAACTCTCCGACGAAAAAGCTTCGGAGGTCCTGACAGCCTTCAAGAGCAATGCGAATGTCGAAGTCGTGGATGTCGATCGCGAGGCGTTCGTGAAGGCGACGGCTGCGGTTGCCGACATCTGGAAGAAGAAGCCGTTTGGCGATTTCGTAAGCCAGATCGAAGCGGAGGCGAGGACGTAACCGTCCTCCCTACAGCGCCACGCGTCCTTCAGGACGCACAAAGGACGCTGTAAGCCTTTGAATCGACGCATCGTGCTTTCCGAAAATCGGTTCCGATTTTCGGAAAGATGCGCTAAGCCGGAGCCCCGCCATGCTCATGCTGTTTCAGATCGTCGACATCGTCGAGAGGATTATCGTGCGGCTGTCCCGTTTCGTCGTCATAGCGAGCGGGATCGCCCTCACCGTCGTCACCACAGGTAATGTGATCGCGCGCTACGCGCTTAGCGGCGGCGGCTTCTCCTTCGCGCAAGAACTGCCGATGCTGATCTTCCCCTGGTTCATTCTGGCCGGGATCGTGCTGGCTGCACACATGGGCGGACACATGGCCGTCGAATGGCTCTACGAAAGGTTGGGCGAGCGGCTCCGTTACGCCGCCTTCGTGCTCGCGAGCGCGGTGAGCGCCTTCACCTTCCTCGTTCTCAGCTACCAGGCAATCGTCGTCGCGGAAATCGCTGGCGTGGAACGCAGTCCCGTCCTGCAACTGCCAAACAGCGTCGGTTACTACTCTCTCGCCCTCGGGGCCTTCCTTGTCGCTATCGTCACGAGCTCCGTCGCGGTGAGGGTGCTTCGTTTCGGCTGGGACAAGCGAATCCAGGTCGGGGCAGAGGAGATGCCGCTATGACGCTGGTGATGATCATCTCGTTTTCCGTTCTCATGGTCCTGGCAGTGCCCGTGGGCTATGCCCTGATCATCGCCGCGGGCATCGGCGTGCTTTTCAACGGCTACGTGCCGTTGTCCGTCGTCGCTCAGCAGGTTTACGACCAGACCCAGTCCTTCCCCATGCTGGCGCTGCCCTTTTTCATGCTGGCCGGCACGCTGATGCTCGGAGGGGAACTTGGCCGGCAGCTCCTGGCGCTTGCGTCAAAGGCGATGCAGCGCTGGCGCGGAGGCCCGTTGTCGACGACGGTCGTCTCCTCCGTCGCTTTCGGTGGCGTGTCGGGCTCGGCTGTCGCCAACGCCAGCGCACTCGGCTCGGTGCTCATTCCATGGCAGAAGAAGCAGGGCTATCCCCCGGCGCTCTGTGCCGCGAACAATGCGACCTCGGCGGTTATCGACGTGCTCATCCCGCCGTCGATCCCGATGATCCTCTATTCGCTCATCAGCGGCGTCAGCGTCGGCAACCTATTTTTGGCGGGGATCCTGCCCGGGCTCATCATGGCGGCGAGCTTCGTTTTCGTCTGCTGGTTCGTGTCGGTTCGGCGCGGATATGACGCGCAAGCTGTGAAGGTGAAGAAGAGCGAGCTGGCGATGCTCGCCCTCAAAAGCTTTCCTGCAATCCTGCTGCCTGTGCTGATCGTTCTCTTTCTGCGCTTCGGCCTCGCGACCCCGACCGAAGTGGCCGTACTATCGGTCGTATATTCTCTGTTGCTGAGCCTCTTGTTTTACCGCGACCTGACGTGGACGCGGTTTTGCGAGAATGTGGTTGAAGCCGGCGTTGCGACTGGTGTGGTCATGCTCGTCATCATGGGAAGCGCGGCTGTCGGCTGGGTACTAACCTTCGACCAGGTACCGCAACAGATGGCGGAATGGGTCGCGAACAACATCTCGAGCCCAATCCTCATCATCCTGTTGATGAACATCCTGATGCTGATCGTCGGTATGCCGCTCGACATGCCACCAGCAATCCTCCTACTCGGCCCTATCTTCGTGCCCCTAGCGGACGCGATCGGCCTTGACCGTGTGCAACTCGGCCTGATGATGGTCATCAATCTCGGGATCGGTCTCTACACGCCGCCAATCGGTACAACCCTGTTCATCTCGTCCACGATCGCCAAGGCACCGCTCGGAGCGACCACGCGGGAGCTGTGGCCATTCTTGGGAATGGCGATGCTTCTCCTGCTCGCCGTCAGCTTCATTCCCGGTCTGACGATCTATTGACAGAAGAAGCGTTATGGCGGCCGCGCAGCAATTCGTCGTTTCGGTCCGAGGGCCGACCAAGTCGTGTGGCGCTACTTCCGTCTCAAAGGTGTCGATTTCTCGGGCCGCGATTCCGCCGGAACCCACGGCTCGCAGATGCCTGCTCCATCATTCGCGATAGCGATGCGGCAATCGTCGAGAAGATGGGCCAGCTCGCCGCTTTCCATTCCGCCGAACACGCCACCTCGCCGATCGCATGAGCGAGTCTAGGTGAAGGTCTCATAATTCGGGAACACGGATTCGTCTGGAGCTCGCGCCAGACACCCCCGTCGGACCGGAGGCGTTGATATCGACACTCTCCGAGTGACATTTTGATGCGGCGCTCTCGCAGGCCACTTCCCGCACTTAACGGCCCAGCCTGGGCCGCCGTCGATCCAGACCCACCAGCGGAGCAGTCCACCAGCAGGCGAAACAATGACTTGTAATGTGATATGGGATTATCATTGACATTTCAAAGCTAAGTTCGGCTATAAAGATAACAACTAATATTTGGGATTCTCCATGCTGGCCATTGTTGCCGATGATCTGACGGGCGCGTTGGATGCCGCTGCGCCATTCGCGGCGAGGGACATGCATGTCGAAGTGGCGTTGACGGTCGACGCGATTGAGGTTGCCCTCAGCCAGCGGCCGGAGGTGCTTTCAATCAATCTCGGCTCGCGCGATCTGATCGCCGCGGCAGCCCAGGGCTTGACGACGAGGGCCCTCGCTGCCCTGCCAGCCGGGACGCGCCTCTTCAAGAAGGTCGACTCGCGCCTAAAAGGTCATATTGCGGCCGAACTCGACGCCACGCCTTTTCACGCTGCATTGGTGGCGCCGGCGATTCCCGACTTTGGCCGGGTGGTGCAAGCCGGCCATGTGCGAGGGTTCGGGGTGGACACGCCGATTTCCATTGCCGAGAAGCTCGGCCGACATGCGGCGCACGCCACCATCCCGGAAACGTCCACCCAAAGCCAGATGCGCACGGTGCTCGACGAGGCGGAAAGTGCCGGCGTAGATCTTCTGATCGGCGCACGTGGCCTCGCCGAAGCGCTGGCCGAAGGTCTGAGCGGGGGAGCCGCAGCGAAGGCCGCCGAAATACCAGGCGGCCCAGCCCTCTTCGTCATCGGGTCGCGCGACCCGATCACCGTTGCTCAGATCGATGTGCTTCGCAGCGTCTTTAATCCGCGTTGCCTGGCGGCTCCCAATGGACGACTGACCGAAGCGAGCTTCGATGGCAGCAAGATCACTCTCGTGCAGGCCGTGCCGGGGGAGGAGGTCGTGACCTCCGAAACGGTCTCGCAGGCGCTTGCCGAAAGCGTGTGTCCGGGCCTCACCCAAAAGGCATCCACGCTGCTTCTTTCCGGTGGCGCCACCGCGGAGGCGGTGCTGAAGACGATGGGGATCACGCGTCTCCGCCTGCTCGGCGAATGCTTGCCGGGTCTGGGCTTGGCGCATGCCCAAGGACATTGCATCATCGCAAAATCCGGCGGATTCGGCGAGCCGAATACGCTAAGGGAGATCGCGGATAGAGTCCTGCGCAAGATGGGATGACAGATGGGACTGGAGAACGGAACAGCACGCAAGAGCCTCGGTGATCTCGTCTTCGAGCGGATGCACCGCGCGATCAAGTCCGGCGCCTATCAGCCGGATGAGCGGTTGCCGACCGAGCATGATCTGGCGATCGAGTTCGAGGTCTCCCGTCCGATCGTCCGGGAGGCCCTGCGGCGGCTGCGCGAGCAGGGTTTCATCTATTCGCGTCGTGGCGCTGGCAGTTTCGTCCGCGCCGTCGGCATGCGCGAGCCGCTCGGCTTCGGACAGCTGGAGAATGTCGCCGATCTTCTGAACTGTTATGAGTTCCGCCTGACCGTCGAGCCAGCAGCGGCGGCCGCGGCGGCAGAGCGTCACGACGCCGTCACCTTGGCGGCCATTCGTCAGGCGCTGGAGCTGATGCGCGATGCCACAAACCGGCAGTCCCATCGCGAGGATGCGGACTTCCAGTTTCATCTCGCGATCGCACGCGCCTCGCAGAACAGCTACTTCTTTACCGCCATGGAAGCGCTCAAGGACCACATTGCCGTCGGCATGCGGTTCCACGGCGCCTCGGTCAAGCGCGAGACGACCGGGCTGACGCGCGTCTTTGCGGAACACGAGGCGATTGCCGAAGCTATTGCCGCGCGCGACGGGGCGAAGGCGCGCCAGCTGATGCATGACCACCTAACCGGGTCGCGCGAACGCCTGTTCCAGGCAACCAAATAGTCATTCAAATGTCAAAACGTCGGCAGCGCCGAGAGCGGGATGCGTGCACATGCGTTCGCGCCACCCGCCTATCCCTTTGTTCTTGCCGCATTCGTGCGACTTCAGGTGTTTCCACCTAACTGCAAAGCACTAGAAGGCTGCCTTGTAGACGCCGAGCACGTCCTCCACACTCATGTCGATCGGATTGTTGTCCATCAGGCGGCGGTTCGCATGCGCCTCGTTGGCATAGAGCGGCAGATCATCGGCCTTCGCGCCGTGGGCGGCCAGCGACATTTCGATGCCGAGGTTGCGGCAGAAATCGCAGGCGGCGCCAAGCAGCGCCGCCGCGGAAAGCTTCTCTCCCAATCCCAGTGCTTCCGCGACTTCCGCCGTCTTGTCGGCTGCAACGGGCTGGTTGAAGGCGAGGACGTGCGGAAAGATGACGGCGTTTGCCAGGCCATGCGGCAGGCGGAGCCGTGTGCCGAGCGGATAGGCAATGGCGTGTCCTGCCGCCGTATTCACCGGACCAAGGCAGATGCCGCCATAATAGGAAGCGAGCATCAGCCCCTCGCGTGCCTCGGTGTCGGCGCCGTCTTTGACGGCTCGTGCGAGATATTTGCCGACGAGCCGGAAGCCCATGCGGGCGAAACCGTCGATCATCGGATGCGCGCGCCGATTGGTGAAGGCTTCGACGCAGTGCGCCATGGCGTCGACGCCGGTGGCCGCCGTCACGG
>JAPSJG010000379.1 GCA_031178305.1 Sinorhizobium sp. | reverse complement strand
CGCGCGCATCTCGCGCGGCCGTACCATCCGGGAGTTCATCACCGGCGTTCTCCTCATTCCGAGCGGCGTCACCTTCATCTGGTTCACGATCATGGGCGGCACCGCGCTCCATTCGGAACTCTTCGGTCCCGGTGGAATAGTTGACGCGGTCAATAATCAAGGCGCGGCCGTCTCGCTCTTCGCCCTGCTCGCTCAATATCCATTCGCCTGGATGACATCGTTGATCGCTATGTTCCTGGTTGCGATCTTTTTCATCTCGGGCGCGGATGCAGGCGCGGTCGTCATGGGAATGCTTTCGTCGCGGGGAACCCTCGAACCGCGCCCCGGCGTCGTTGTCCTTTGGGGTGTGCTGGCCGGAGCCTCGGCCTCGGTCCTGCTCGTCATGGGCGGATTGCAGGGGCTTCAGACCGCTTCGATTATCGCGGCCGCCCCCTTCCTGCTGGTCATGGCCGGACTTTGCCTCTCCTTCTGGCACTCGCTTCTCGATGAACTCGAAGAGGGAAGCCCGCAACGGGCGGTGCTCGGATCAGCCGCCACGGACGCCGAAGCCATCGCGATCGCGCCTGAAGTAGCGTCGTGATGTAAGGGACGGAATCCTGCTTTCGCTGGGACTGAGTGCTAAAGCGGCCGTGCGTTTGAAATGACGCGCGGCCGCTTCGAATTTTGGCGATCCGCCGGAATTGCCGGCAGCCGATGCTGAAGGGTGCCACAGTCTACCGCTCGCCCTCGCCTGCCCGGCGCGCGTCCGATCGGTCAGTGCACTGGCCGAATCGATATCGACACAATCGATGCCCTGAGTAGCCTTGGAGTGAATTGGATTGAAGCTGACGCAGAGACTGCCAAGAGTCTCATGCGAAATCCGCCGGGTCGAATATCGTCGGCAGGAGGGTGCCGAAATCATCTCTTTCATCGTGGCGTGGAGCGCGAGGCAAGCTCGCGCTCCATTTCTGCCGGTCAGCGCCGGATTTCAAGCCGCGCTGGCGTTTGGGGCTCAGGCCGCCTTCATGACCGACAGCACTTCTGCCACCGTCTCGCCGAACGAGGACGGGGTTGGCACGATCGTCACGCCCGCGCTCTTCAGTATCTCGACCTTTTCCTGTGCCGATTCCCCGAAGGCGGAGATGATCGCGCCGGCATGGCCCATGCGGCGGCCCTTCGGGGCTGAAAGGCCGGCGATATAGGCGATCAGCGGCTTCTTCATGTTGTCGCGCGCCCAAAGAGCGGCCTCCGCCTCCTGCGGGCCGCCGATCTCGCCAATCATCAGCACGGCGTCGGTGTCCGGATCGTTCTCGAAGAGCTCGAGCATGTCCTTGAACGACGAGCCGTTGACCGGGTCGCCGCCGATGCCGACCGACGTCGAGACGCCGATGCCGAATGCCTTCATCTGGCTTGCGGCCTCATAGCCGAGCGTGCCCGACCGGCCGACGATGCCGATGCGCCCCGGCAGGTAAATCGAGCCGGGCATGATACCCATCATCGCTTCGCCGGGCGTGATCATGCCCGCGCAGTTCGGGCCGATCAGGGTCATGCGATCTTCGAAGCGGTAGCGTCGCATGTATCGCTTGACCCGGATCATGTCCTGGGAGGGGATGCCGTCGGTGATGCAGACGCAGAGCCGTATGCCGGCATCGGCCGCTTCCATGATCGAGTCGGCTGCAAAGGGCGGCGGCACGAAAATGATCGAGGCTTCCGCCCCGGTTTCCTGCACGGCGCCCTTCACCGTGTTGAAGACCGGCATGCCGAGATGGGTCTGGCCACCCTTGCCGGGGGTGACGCCGCCAACCACGTTGGTGCCGTAGCGCTTCATGTCCTCGGCATGGAAGCTGCCGATCTTGCCGGTGAAGCCTTGGACGATGACGCGGGTGTTCTTGTCGAGCAGAATGGACATGTCTCGCCTCCTCAAGCTGCCTTGCCGGCGGTGAACGAACGCCACGCGGCAACTGCCTTCTCGGCAGCTTCGGCCAGCGTTTCCGCCACGATGATGTTCTCGCCGGATTCGGCGAGGATGCGCCGGCCCTCTTCCATGTTGGTGCCGGAGAGCCGGACGACGAGCGGAACCGGCACGCCGACTTCACGCAATGCCTTGATCACGCCCTCCGCCACCCAGTCGCAGCGGTTGATGCCGGCGAAGATGTTGACGAGGATCGTCTCCACGTTCTTGTCCGTGAGCACGGCACGAAAGGATTTCGCCACTCGCTCGGGCGAGGCGCCGCCGCCGATGTCGAGAAAGTTCGCGGGCTCGCCGCCGGCGATCTTGATCATGTCCATTGTGGCCATGGCGAGGCCCGCACCGTTGATGATGCAGCCGATATTGCCGTCGAGGCCGACATAGGAGAGGCCACGATCGGACGCGTAGGTTTCGCGCGGATCCTCCTGGCTCTTGTCGCGCATCTCGGAGATATGCGGCCGGCGGAAGAGCGCGTTCTCATCGAAGCTCATCTTGGCGTCGAGCGCCACGAGGTCACCCCCGCGGGTCACCACCAGCGGATTGATCTCGAGCATCGAGGCGTCATAGTCGACGAAGGCGCGGTAGCAACCGAGCAGGGTCTGGGTCGCGCGGCCGATCAGGGCATTGTCGATGCCCAGCCCGAAGGCGATCTCGCGCGCCTGGAAGTCCTGCATCCCGACGCCCGGATCGACGGTTGCGCGGATGATCGAGTCCGGCTCGGCCTCGGCGATCTCCTCGATCTCCATGCCGCCCGAAGACGAGGCGACGATCATGATGCGCTCGGATTTGCGGTCGAGCACGAAGCCGAGGTAGATCTCACGCGCGATATCCATCGCCTCCTCGACATAGAGCCGGCTGACCAGTTTGCCCTGCGGCCCGGTCTGGTGCGTCACCAGCGTCCGGCCGAGCATGGAATCTGCGGCCTCGACGATCTCGTGGTCGGACGAGCAGAGCTTGATGCCGCCCGCCTTGCCGCGGGCGCCCGAGTGGATCTGCGCCTTGACGACCCATCGGTCGCCGCCGATCTCCCGGGCGCGGTAAGCCGCCTGCTCGGGACTATAGGCGAGGCCACCGCGCGGGATATCGATCTCGTAGCGCGAGAGAAGTTCCTTCGCCTGATATTCGTGAATGTCCATGGAATCCTCCTTCAGCGGCGGCCGGCGGTGATTGCTTCGTGGGTGGCGAGCACGTTGCGCGCCATGCGCTCCGAGGCGGCATCGATCATCTTGCCGTCGAGCGAGGCCGCGCCCTTGCCCTGGCTTTCGGCGAGCTTCAGCGCATCGATGATGCGGCGAGCGCGGTCGACCTCCTTCTCCGGCGGCGAAAAGATGTCGTTGGCCAAGGCGATCTGGCTCGGATGGATCGCCCATTTGCCTTCGATGCCGAGGGCCGCGGCACGGCGCGCAGCCGCCTTGTAACCTTCGGGGTCGGAGAAATCGCCGAAGGGGCCGTCGATGGCGCGCAAACCATAGGCGCGGCAGGCAACCGTCATCCGCGATAGCCCGAAGTGCCATTGATCGCCGGGATAGTCTGGGTTGAGGCCGCCGATATTGACGGTGCGGGCCTTCAGGCTCGCGGCATAGTCGGCGACGCCGAAATGCAGCGCTTCAAGCCGACCGCCATAGGAGGCGATGGCCTCGACATTTGCCATTCCGAGCGCCGTCTCGATCAGCGCCTCGAGGCCGACGCGGTTCTTATAACCCTTGGCAATCTCGATCTGGTTGACCATTGCCTCGACCATGTAAAGGTCGGCCGGCACGCCGACCTTCGGCACGAGCAGCGTGTCGATACGGTCGCCCGCCTGCTCCATCAGGTCGACGACGTCGCGATACATGTAGTGGGTATCGAGGCCGTTGATGCGGACGGAGATGGTCTTGCCGCGACCGCGCCAGTCGATTTGATTGAGCGCGGCGACGATGTTGGCGCGGGCACGCTCCTTGTCCGGCGGCGCCACGGCGTCCTCGATGTCGAGGAAAATGTAGTCGGCCTCCGAATTGGCAGCCTTCTCGATCATCTCCGGATTCGAGCCCGGAACTGCGAGTTCACTGCGCTGCAGGCGGAGCCGGCGGAGATGGTTTATGGTGTGGCTCATGAATGCCTCTCCCT
>JAPSJG010000378.1 GCA_031178305.1 Sinorhizobium sp. | reverse complement strand
GATGTGCCACACGCATGGTCGGACTGGACCCGCTCGGTTCTGTCCGAAGCCGACGAGGTGGTGATCACCGCGGTTCCGGACCTCGCTAATCTCAGGAATGCGAAAAACCTGCTCGACGCCTTGAAGAAGCTTCGCCCAAACGACAAGGCGCCTTATATCGTCCTCAACCAGGTCGGCATGCCCAAGCGACCGGAGATCGCCCCGAACGAGTTCTGCGAATCGCTGGAGATGGAGGCTGCCGCGATCGTCCAGTTCGACGCCGTGCTCTTCGGCAACGCTTCCAACAGCGGACGCATGATCACCGAGATCGACAGGAAATCGCCCGCCGCGGAAACCTTTTCGCAGCTCGCCCATCTCCTGACCGGGCGCGCGACGGTCAAGAAGGCGCGAAAGGGCGGTCTCCAGAAGGTACTCGCGAGGCTCGGGCGGAAGTAGCCATCGCTCCCTTTCAGAAGGATAGATGAAACAAGCGGAATGAGCTGATGTTTGGCAAACGCGGAAATGAAGGCTTTGGAAAGTCGGGCGCAAAGATTGCCGCGGTCCCGCCGTCGATGCCGACGGCGGTGATGGAGCATCCGGCCGCTACGGGTTTGAGCGAGCCCGCAGCCCCTGCTCCCCGTCTCCAGCAGTCGGCTCCCCCGGCACGCCGGCGTTCGCCGCGGGCGGAGGACTATTACGACACCAAGTCGCAGGTCTTCTCAGCCCTGATTGACACTATCGACCTGTCGCAACTCGCCAAGCTCGACAATGAGAGCGCGCGCGAGGAAATCCGCGACATCGTCAACGACATCATCACGATCAAGAACTTCGCCATGTCCATCGCCGAGCAGGAGGAACTGCTCGACGATATTTGCAATGACGTGCTCGGCTATGGGCCGCTCGAGCCGCTGCTGGCGCGCGACGACATTGCCGATATCATGGTGAACGGCGCCGGCCAGACCTTCATCGAAGTCGGCGGCAAGGTCGAGGAGTCGGATGTCCGTTTCCGCGATAATTCGCAGCTCCTGTCGATCTGCCAGCGCATCGTCAGCCAGGTCGGCCGCCGCGTCGACGAATCGAGCCCGATCTGCGACGCGCGCCTTCCCGACGGTTCGCGCGTCAACGTCATCGCCCCGCCGCTCGCGATCGACGGCACGGCGCTGACGATCCGTAAGTTCAAAAAGGACAAATTGACACTGGAGCAGCTCGTCCGCTTCGGCTCGATCACGCCCGAAGGCGCGGTTCTGCTGCAGATCATCGGCCGCGTCCGCTGCAACATTGTCATCTCCGGTGGCACGGGCTCCGGCAAGACCACGCTGCTCAACTGCCTGACACGCTATATCGACAGCGACGAGCGCATCATCACCTGCGAGGATTCGGCGGAATTGCAACTCCAGCAGCCGCATGTGGTGCGCCTGGAAACGCGCCCGCCGAACATCGAAGGCGAGGGCGAGATCACCATGCGCGATCTCATCAAGAACTGCCTGCGCATGCGGCCGGAACGCATCATCGTCGGCGAAGTGCGCGGACCGGAAGTGTTCGACCTACTGCAGGCGATGAATACCGGCCACGACGGCTCCATGGGCACGATCCACGCCAACACGCCACGTGAGTGCCTGAGCCGCATGGAATCGATGATCGCCATGGGTGGTTACACACTGCCGGCCAAGACCGTCCGCGAAATCATCGCCGGATCCGTCGACGTCATCATTCAGGCATCGCGCCTGCGCGACGGTTCGCGCCGCATCACCCACATCACCGAAGTCACCGGCATGGAGGGCGACGTGATCGTCACCCAGGACCTGATGCGCTACGAAATCGACGGCGAGGACGCCAATGGCCGGATCATCGGCCGCCATGTATCGACCGGCATCGGCCGGCCGCATTTCTGGGACCGCGCCCGCTACTTCAATGAGGACAAGAGGCTCGCCGCCACCCTCGATGCGATGGAGAAGAACTAGAGCATTTTGCAGTCAGGTGAAATCACCTGACGTCGCACAAATGCGGCAAGGACAAAGATTGAGCGGTGGCGCGATCGCATGCGAGCGCGTTCCGCTATGCATGCCGCCCAATGTATGGTGGCGCGCTTGGGCAACGACCGCTGAAGAGAAGGAAATGACCAACCGATGTTCGGCATGGATATCACCGTTCTGGCAGTAGCCGGCCTGGTCGCGCTTGCGGCTGCGGCGCTTGCCTACGGCGTGCTCTATTCCCGGATCGAAAGCGAGAAGAAGGCGGAAGGACGCTTGCGCCGCGTCAGCGCCTCCGAGAACGATCGCGCCAATGTCAAGGCGGCGCGCGATCGCGTCAACGAATTGTCGAAGCGGCGCAAATCCGTGCAGGATTCGCTGAAGGAGCTCGAGAAGAAGCAGCAGGAAAAGTCGGCCAATGCCGCCCCCTCGATGAAGAAGCGGCTGGTGCAGGCGAACCTGTCGATCTCGCTAACTCAGTTTTACGTTTTCAGCGTTCTCTTCGGCCTCTTCGCCTTCATCGTGGTGCTCCTGGCCGGCGCCGGGCTGTGGGTCGCCCTGGGCGTCGGGCTGATTGCGGCGGCGGGCCTGCCTCGCTGGATCATCGGCTTTCTGATCAAGCGGCGCTGCAAACAGTTTTTGAACGAATTTCCGAACGCCCTCGACGTCATGGTACGCTCGATCAAGTCCGGCCTGCCGCTCAACGATGCATTGCGGCTGATCGCCAGTGACGGCCAGGAGCCGGTCAAGACGGAATTCCGCCGCGTGGTCGAATCGCAGCAAGTGGGCCTGAACGTTCCGGACGCCTGCGCCCGCATGATCCAGAGCGTTCCCCTGCCGGAGGTGAATTTCTTCTCGATCGTTATCGCCATCCAGGCGCAGGCCGGCGGCAACCTGTCGGAGGCGCTCGGCAATCTTTCCAAGGTGCTGCGCGAGCGCAAGAAGATGAAGGCGAAGGTCGGCGCCCTGTCCATGGAGGCGAAGGCATCTGCAGCCATCATCGGCGCGCTGCCCTTCATCGTTTCGCTGCTCGTCTATCTGACATCGCCCGACTACATGATGATCCTTTTCACCGATCCTCGCGGCCACATCATCATGGGCGCGTCGGCCGTGTGGATGAGCATAGGCATTTGGGTAATGCGTAACATGATCAACTTCGATATCTGAGGCTCGCGCGTGAACGGCTGGATAGAAACACTGACGGACCCGAACATCCTCATTGGGGCGCTTGTCTCGATGGCTGTGCTCGCTACCTTCTATTCGCTAGCCGTTCCGCTTTTCGAGCGCGGCGACCTCGCCAAGCGCATGAAGTCGGTCGCGACCGAACGCGAGCAGATTCGCGCCCGCGAACGTGCCCGTCTCACTGCCGAGGCCGGGGGCAGGGCAAGTCTCAGGAGTCAGCAGAATACCTCTGTGCGCCAGATCGTCGATCGGCTGAACCTGAGGAAGGCACTGGTCGACGAGAATACGGTCAACCGCCTGAAGACGGCCGGCTACCGCTCGCAGAACGCCCTCAACACCTTCCTTTTCGCCCGTTTCTGCCTGCCGTTCCTGTTCCTGACGGCCGCGGTCGTCTATATATTCGTGCTCGGGAACTTCGCCGAGAAACCGTTCATGATCCGGATGCTTTTCGCTATCGGCTTCGGTTATCTCGGCTTCTACGCACCGAACATCTTCATCGCCAATGCCGTCTCCAAGCGCCAGCATTCGATCCGTCGCGCCTGGCCGGATGCGCTGGACCTGTTGCTCATCTGCGTCGAATCGGGCGTATCGATGGAGCTCGCCATGCGCCGCGTCGCAGACGAGATCGCCGCCCAATCGCCGCCATTGGCCGAAGAACTGGTGCTGACGACGGCGGAGCTCTCCTTCCTGCCGGACCGGCGGGTCGCGCTCGAAAATCTGGGCCTGCGCACAGGGCTGGAAGAAGTCAAGGCGGTGATGCAGGCGTTGATCCAGGCCGATCGCTACGGTACGCCCATCGCCCAGGCCTTGCGTGTCCTGGCGCAGGAAAGCCGCGACCAGCGGATGACCGCCGCGGAAAAGAAAGCGGCCGCCCTGCCGCCGAAGCTGACGGTACCGATGATCCTGTTTTTCCTTCCGGTCCTCGTCGCCGTCATCCTCGGCCC
>JAPSJG010000377.1 GCA_031178305.1 Sinorhizobium sp. | reverse complement strand
AATCAGCCGGGCTCGCCGCGGTCCTCAGGTTGGGCCATGAAGTCGCCAAGCGAATTTGGCAAGATCGCCTTCTTTCGAGGGAGGAACGAAGATGAAGATGACCTATAGAGGCAGCTGCCACTGCGGCCGGATCCGCTACGAAGTGGATGCAGACCTTCAGGCCGGAACCAGCCGTTGCAACTGCTCTTATTGCTCGAAGCGGCGCTATTGGGGCGCAAGCGTGAAGCCGGAGGATTTCCGGCTGATGGGCGAGGAGATGGGTATCGGCGATTACCAGTTTGGGACGATGAGCGGCCATCACCGTTTCTGCACAACTTGCGGGGTGGCGCCCTATAGCCACGGCTGTGTCGAGGAGATCGGCGGCGCCTTCGTTTCGATCAACATCGCCTGCCTCGACGACGTCGATCCGGCCATGCTTGCGGATCTGCCCGTTCAATACATGGATGGTTTGCATGACAACTGCTGGAACCCGCCTGCGGAGACGCGGCACATGTGATCTCTGATGTTCGCGATGAGAATGCTCTCTGGAGCGCTCCCGAAAGGGGTTGTTAATACCCCCTCTGTTGCGATTGCCGCTTGCCGATCTCCCTCTTGCGGGCTTGTGCGGGAGATAGCCGGCAGGGCAGAGGGTGCTCCGCTGGGTGACTCCAGCCCCCCATGACGCCTACAACAACTGGATCAGATCGCCTACCGGTCGCCCAGGTCGCGCACAGCCCCCCGGTCTGCCGAAGTCGCGAAAGCCGCATAGGCCTTGAGCGCCGTCGTCACCCGGCGCTTGCGCTGTTCGGCCGGCTTCCAGCCCTTAGCATCCTGCTCTTGCCTGCGAAGGGCGAGTTCCGCTTCGTTGACGCGCAAGCTGATCGTGCGGTTCGGGATGTCGATGTCGATCATGTCGCCATTGCGCACCAGCCCAATCGTGCCGCCATTCGCCGCCTCGGGCGAGACATGGCCAATGGAGAGGCCGGAGGTTCCGCCGGAGAAGCGGCCGTCGGTGATCAGTGCGCAGGCCTTGCCGAGCCCCTTCGACTTCAAATAACTGGTCGGATACAACATCTCCTGCATGCCCGGACCACCCTTCGGTCCTTCGTAGCGGATGACCACGACGTCGCCGGCCTTGATCTCGTTGCCGAGAATCGCCTTGACCGCGGCGTCCTGGCTCTCGAACACGCGCGCGGGGCCGGAGAATTTTAGGATGCTCGCGTCGACGCCGGCGGTCTTCACGATGCAGCCATTCAGCGCGATGTTGCCTTTCAAGACGGCAAGACCGCCGTCCTTCGAGAAGGGATGCTCGACCGAGCGGATGACGCCGTTCTCGCGGTCGGTGTCGAGTTCCTCCCAGCGGGCGTCCTGGCTGAAGGCGACCTGAGTGGGGATGCCACCGGGCGCGGCACGGAAGAAATTGCGGACGGTTTCACTCGAGGTCCGGGTGATATCCCACCGGTCGATGGCGTCGCCGATCGTTTCGCTGTGAACGGTCGCGCAGCCGCGGTTGATGAGGCCGCCTTTGTCGAGCTCGCCGAGAATCGACATGATACCGCCGGCGCGGTGCACGTCTTCCATGTGCACGTCGGCCTTTGCGGGTGCGACCTTGGAGAGGCACGGCACCTTGCGCGACAGCCGGTCGATGTCGTCCATGGTGAAATCGACCTCGCCTTCATAGGCTGCAGCGAGGATGTGCAGCACGGTGTTGGTCGAGCCGCCCATGGCGATATCGAGCGCCATGGCATTTTCGAAGGCCTGCTTGGACGCGATCGAGCGCGGCAGGACGTGTTCGTCCTCCTGCTCGTAATAGCGGCGGGCAAGATCGACGATCAAGTGGCCGGCCTCGACAAAAAGGCGCTTGCGGTCGGCATGGGTTGCGAGCGTCGAGCCGTTACCGGGCAGCGACAGGCCGAGCGCCTCCGTCAGACAGTTCATCGAGTTAGCCGTGAACATGCCCGAGCAGGAGCCGCAGGTCGGACAGGCGGAGCGCTCAATGATCTCGACGTCCTCGTCGGAGACATTGTCGTCGGCGGCGGCGACCATCGCATCGACTAGGTCGAGCGCATGCGTCTTGCCGTGCAGCACCACCTTGCCGGCCTCCATCGGACCGCCGGAGACGAAGACCGCCGGGATGTTGAGCCTGAGCGCCGCCATCAGCATGCCGGGGGTGATCTTGTCGCAATTGGAGATGCAGACCATCGCGTCGGCGCAATGGGCGTTGACCATGTATTCGACGCTATCGGCGATGATCTCGCGCGAGGGCAGCGAATAGAGCATGCCGTCATGGCCCATGGCGATGCCGTCGTCGACGGCGATCGTGTTGAATTCCTTGGCGACGCCGCCAGCCGCCTCGATCTCGCGGGCGACGAGCTGGCCGAGATCCTTCAAGTGCACGTGGCCCGGCACGAACTGCGTGAACGAATTCACCACCGCAATAATCGGCTTGCCGAAATCGCTGTCCTTCATGCCCGTTGCGCGCCAAAGGCCGCGGGCGCCCGCCATGTTGCGGCCGTGGGTGGTGGTGCGGGAGCGATAGGCAGGCATGAACGTCTTCCTTTGACGGACGAAATGTCGATACGCGAATATGGCGATACTTGAGCGCCTTTGCATGGGGTACTAGCGCATAATCGCGCCCGCGTCATCTTTCGCGTCGGATTATTTGCGCCGCCGACCACGATCTGGCGATGCCAGCGCTTGCGATTGCGGCCCGAACGCTTGTCAAGGCGGCGCAACAGGTCCATTGTCATCGGGCATTCACGTCCGATCGTCCGGTGCTTGCGGCGCAACGGCCGTAAGGGTTCGTTGGAGATGAACTGTCACGAATGCGGTTCAGAAGTCGAGAGCGGCTTCGCCTTCTGCCCGAAGTGCGGAGCGAAGCAGGAGACGAAATGTGCGGAATGCGGCTATCCCTGTCCGCCGCACTTCGCCTTCTGCCCCCGATGCGGCATCAGGCTCGGCGCCCCTGCGGAACTACGGCCGCCGCACTGTGCAAAGCCAATTTCTTCGCCGCCACCATCATCTTCGTCAACTGGCCCGGACACTGGAGCGGACCGACGCACCGTCACCGTCGTCTTTGCCGACCTGTGCGGCTTCACGGGTCTTAGCGAGCGGGTCGACCCGGAAGTCCTGCAGGTGCTTCAGAACGAGCTTTTCGAGGAACTGACGCAAGCCGTCGAAGCCTTTGGCGGATTCGTCGACAAGTTCATCGGCGATGCGCTGCTTGCGCTTTTTGGCGCACCGGTGGCGCATGAGGACGATCCGGAACGGGCGCTGCACGCAGCGCTTGAGATGGTGAACAGGGCAGGGCGGGTGAGCGAGCGTTGGCGCGAGAAGATCGGCTTGCCCCTGAGCCTCCATATCGGCATCAATACCGGGCCTGTCGTTGCCGGCTCCTTTGGCGCCGGCGGCACCAAATCCTATTCGGTCACCGGCGACACGGTGAATATCGCCCAGCGCCTGCAGGCGACGGCCGGGCCTGATGAAATCCTCGCCGGACCGGTCACGCACAAGCTCACCCGGCACGCCTTTGCCTTTGAGACGCTCGGCGCGCTCGGCCTGCGCGGCAAGACTGGCAGCCTGCAGGTTCATCGGGTGCTCGGAGCGCTTGGCGCGCCGCGGCCCGCGAGGGGGCTCGATACCCTGGGCCTCAGCACGCCGCTGATCGGACGGGACATCGAGTTCGGTCGCCTGCGGGATTGCTTGGCGATCGCCTGCTCCGGGACTGCGCAATTGGTCCGGATTAGCGGTGAGGCCGGTATCGGCAAGTCGCGCCTCGTCAATGATTTCCTCTCGAGCATCGGCGAGGACCAGCGCTTCGCCCATGTCGTCGTCAGACGAGCGGCCTGTTCGCCGCTCGGCGAACCGTCCTACGGAACGCTCGCCACGGTCCTGCGCAGCGCCTATGGAATAGCGAGGGCCGATTCGCCTGAAGAAACAAGGGAACGGCTGGCCTCCGGGCTCGCCGAGATCGGCTTCGCCGCAAGCGAGATCGCCGGCCTGATGCCTCTTCTCTTCCATATCCTTGGCATGGCAGATCGCGAAGGCGCTCTCCAGCATGTCGCTCCCGAACAGGTTCGACGGCAGCACTTCTTGGTCATCC
>JAPSJG010000376.1 GCA_031178305.1 Sinorhizobium sp. | reverse complement strand
GCAAAGCCCTGATCATCACACGGCCCGGCTTGACCGGGCCGTTTTCCAAGGTCGGCGGGAAGCTCTGCGCCGGCAGGGAGGAGAATTGTCATGGAAACGCACAACACCAGGCGTCCGGGCGAAATCGTCTTTAACGCCACCTTGTTCGGCTTCAGCCTGTTTATGTTCTGGCAGGCCTATCAGATATCCGGCTTTTCGGCCCTGAGTTCCGCCGGAGCCTTTCCGATGGCGATGAGCGCCATCATGGTCATTACCTCGGCCGTCGTTCTCATCCGCTCGGCAGGGCTTGCATCGCCCGGCGGTGGGTTCGCCGCCTTCCGCAAGGAAGTCTTGCCGCCGGCGGTGCTCGTCTTCAGCCTGTTCATTTTGGCGTACTCCGTCACGCTGAAGTCGCTGGGTTTCCTGCTTGCCTCCTTCCTCTTCCTGCTCGTTTCAATCTGGTATCTGGAACGGGGCCGGATTGGCAGGACGCTCCTGTTGGCGGTTGTGTCGATCGTCGGTGTCTACGTCGTCTTCCGCCTCGTCTTCCAGGTGGTCCTGCCGGAGGGCATCATCCCCGAGCGAGCGATCCTTGCGGCGATAGGCGACTTCTTCGGAGGGAGCAACTGAGCCATGATGGACGCACTTTCCTATCTCTTTGCTTCCTGGCTGCAGCCGGAATTGTTAGCGCTGACGGCCGTAGGCACATTTGCAGGCATCTATATCGGTGCCATTCCGGGCCTCTCGGTCACCATGGCGGTGTCCATCCTGATCTCCTTCACCTTCGGATGGGAGGTCAATCACGCGCTTGCGCTGATGAACGGCATCTTCATGGGCGGCGTCTATGGAGGGTCCCGCACCGCCATCCTGCTCAACATTCCCGGTGCGCCGGCGGCGATCGCCACCGCGCTTGACGGCTACCCGATGGCCAAGAAGGGCGAGGCCGGCAACGCCATCGGCCTTTCAACGGTCATGTCCTTCTTCGGCGGTTTCGTCGGCATCATCGTGCTGGCAGTGGCAGCCCCGGTCGTCAGTGAATTCGCAATCCTGTTCCAGCCGCGCGACTACATGCTGCTTGCGGTCATGGGCATCCTCCTTGTCGGCTCGTTGTCCGGCGAAAGCCTCGCCAAGGGCATTTTCGCCGGTGCGCTGGGCATGCTGCTCGGCACCGTTGGCCTCGACCCGATGACCGCGGAGCAGCGTTTCACCTTCGGTTCGGTCGATATGATGAACGGCATCTCCCCGGTCGCGCTGATGATCGGCCTGTTTGGCGTGTCCGAGGCACTGCTGCAACTGCACAATCTGCACCTGGCTGCGGTCAAGCAGAAGGTCGACAAGATCGTGCCGTCCTTCGCCGACCTCAAGAAGTACCTGCCGCTGAGCCTGCAGACCTCGACGATCGGCGTAATCATCGGCGCCCTGCCGGGAACCGGCGGCGACATCGCCGCGCTGATGGCCTATGACCATGCCAAGCGGGTGACCAAGGACCCCGAAGTGCCCTTCGGCCAAGGTGCCAAGGAGGGTCTCGTCGGTCCAGAGTCGGCCAACAATGCGGCTGTCGGCGGCGCCTATATCCCCATGCTGACGCTCGGCATCCCCGGCGATGCGGTCACCGCGGTGATCATCGGCGCGCTCTTTATCCATGGGCTCAATCCCGGTCCGCTGTTGCTCGTCGAAAAGCCGGACATGTTCTGGTTCACGGTCGGCAATCTGACGCTCGCCAACATCTTCATGCTGATCTTCGGCCTGACGGGCATCAAGATCTTCACCAAGATCATCGAATGCCCGAAGGGGGTGCTTTTCCCGCTTATTCTGCTCCTGAGCGTGGTGGGGGCCTATTCGATCAACAATTCGCTGTCGGATGTCTGGTGGATGCTCGGCTTCGGCGTGCTCGGCTACTTTATGAAGCTCTATGGCTATCAGGTCGGGCCGGTCGTGCTGGGCATTATCCTGAGCCGGCTGATGGACGACAATTGGCGTCGCGCCATCATTTCGGAACAGGAAAGCCTGCCGGCCTTCTTCTACGGCATGATCACCAGCCCGCTTTCGGCCGTGCTGTTCTTTACCATCGTCCTCATCCTCGTAAGCCAGACGCCGGTGTGGAAGGCGATCAAAATGCACGCTCACCCCCGTCCCGGTCAGGGGTGATGCAGGCCAAGACAAAGGAAGAAGCCATGTCGGACGCCACCATTCGCCTGGGGCTTATCGGCGACAACATCTCCCGCTCGCAATCGCCTCGGTTGCATGTCTTGGCGGGCCGGCTCTGCGGACTCGACGTGATCTATGAGCGACTGATCCCCGCCGCCCGCGGCGAGGATTTCGAAACGGTCTTCGATCGCTGTCTCGTCGAGGGCTTTCGCGGGATCAACATCACCTATCCTTATAAGGAACGCGTGGTTCCGCGGCTCGCGGTGCGCGATCCGGCGATCGCCGCGATCGGCGCCTGCAATAGCGTGGTCTTCGATAACACCCCGCCTTCTGGTTACAACACCGACTATACGGGCTTCGTCAGTGCCTTCAGGCAGAGCTTTCCAGGGGCGGCGCCTGGCACGGTCGCCATGGCCGGCGCCGGCGGAGTTGGCAAGGCGGCCGCCTTTGGCCTTGCGGCGCTCGGCTGCGAACGTCTGCTGATTTTCGACCGTGATACGGCGAAGGCCGACGCGCTCCTTTCTTCCCTTGCAGCCGCTTGCATCGAGATGCCCGTCGAGATCGCCCGTTCGATCGAGGAGGCTGCTGCGGAGGCCGATGGCCTCATCAATTGCACGCCGCTCGGCATGGTCGGCTATGCGGGAAGCGCCATTCCGAGGGCTGTGATCGGTCGCCAGCGCTGGGCATTCGACGCGGTCTATACGCCGGTCGAGACGGAGTTTCTCTCTGACGCTCGTCGAGCCGGCCTCTCGCTCTTAAGCGGTTACGAACTGTTTTTTCACCAGGGCGTTGATGCTTTCCGCTACTTCACTGGAGCGGACGTCGACGCGGCGGCGTTGCGCGCGCTTCTGGCGCAGCCGGAATCGGAAGCGAGGATACCGGCATGAAGACCTCGATCGCCACCGTCTCCATCAGCGGCACCCTGCAGGAGAAGCTGGCGGCGGTCGCCGCGGCGGGCTTCGACGGTGTCGAGATCTTCGAGAATGATTTTCTGACCCATGACGGATCGCCGGCGGAGGTTGGCCGCATGGTGCGCGACCATGGGCTGGAGGTCACGTTGTTCCAGCCTTTCCGCGATTTCGAGGGCATGCCGGAGCCGCATCGGTCCCGTGCCTTCGATCGAGCCGAACGCAAGTTCGACGTGATGCAGGAGCTTGGCACCGACCTGATGCTCGTGTGCTCCAATGTCTCGCCGCTCGCGATCGGCGGCATCGATCGCGCGGCAGCCGATCTGCGCGAGCTTGGAGAGCGGGCGGCGCGGCGCGGCCTGCGCGTCGGCTATGAAGCGCTGGCATGGGGCCGTCACGTCAGCGACCACCGCGATGCCTGGGAGATCGTCCGCCGTGCGAACCACCCGAACATCGGCCTGATCCTCGACAGTTTTCATAGCTTTGCCCGCAAGGTCGAGATCAACTCGATCCGCTCCATCCCGGGCGACCGCATCTTCATCGTCCAGCTTGCCGATGCGCCGCTGATCGATATGGACCTGCTCTATTGGAGTCGCCATTTCCGCAATATGCCAGGCGAGGGGGATCTTCCCGTCACCGATTTTATGCGGGCGGTGGTCGCCACAGGCTATGCCGGCGTCATTTCGCTGGAAATCTTCAACGATCAGTTCCGCGGGGGCTCGCCTAAGGCGATCGCCGAGGACGGGCACCGGTCACTCGTCTACCTCATGGACCAGGTGAAGCGGGCGGAGCCTGAAGCCAAGGTGGCGCTCGCTGACATGCCGGACCGGGCGAATGTCCTCGGTGTCGAATTTATCGAGTTCGCAACCGATGCGGACGAGGCGGAGGAACTCGGCGCCGTACTCGGCACGATGGGCTTTTTCCCGGTCTCCCGGCACCGAAGCAAGGCCGTGACACTCTGGCGGCAGGTGCCCGGCAAGGGCGGCATCAACATCGTGATCAATGCGGAGCAGGAGGGTTTCGCCCATTCCGCCTATCTCGTCCATGGTACCTGCGC
>JAPSJG010000375.1 GCA_031178305.1 Sinorhizobium sp. | reverse complement strand
GCGAAGATCGGCCCCGGCGTTGCCGGCGGCAACAACCGCCAGACCTTGACGGATGCGGACGGCGAAGGCCGCCGGCTTTTCCAGTCCTGGTGCGAGAAGGCGGGGCTCACCATGGGTGTCGACAAGATGGGCACCATGTTCATGACCCGCCCCGGGACGGACCCCGATGCCCTGCCCGTCCATATCGGTTCCCATCTCGACACGCAGCCGACCGGCGGCAAGTTCGACGGCGTGCTCGGCGTCTTAAGCGGGCTTGAAGTCGTGCGCACGATGAACGACCTCGGCATCAGGACGAAGCATCCGATCGTCGTCACCAATTGGACCAACGAAGAGGGCGCTCGCTTCGCGCCGGCCATGCTTGCTTCCGGCGTCTTTGCAGGCGTCCACACGCTCGACTATGCCTATTCTCGCAAGGATCCGGAAGGAAAGAGCTTCGGCGACGAACTGAAACGCATCGGCTGGGCCGGCGACGAGGAAGTCGGCGCGCGCAAGATGCACGCCTATTTCGAATATCACATAGAACAGGGCCCGATCCTCGAGACCGAGAACAAGCAGATCGGCGTCGTCACCCACTGTCAGGGCCTTTGGTGGCTGGAATTCACGCTGACCGGCAGGGAGGCGCACACCGGCTCGACGCCGATGAACATGCGCGTCAATGCGGGGCTTGCCATGGCGCGCATCCTCGAAATGGTGCAGAACGTCGCCATTGAAAATCAGCCCGGCGCCGTCGGCGGTGTCGGCCAGATGTTCTTCTCGCCGAATTCACGCAACGTGCTGCCTGGCAAGGTGGTCTTCACCGTCGACATCCGCTCGCCGGACCAGGCCAAGCTCGACGGCATGCGCGCGCGCATCGAGGCCGAAGCGCCGAAGATTTGCGAGCCGCTGGGTGTCGGCTGTTCGATCGAGGCGGTCGGTCATTTCGACCCCGTCACCTTCGATCCCAAGCTGGTCTCGACCGTCCGCGGCGCCGCCGAGAAGCTCGGCTACAGCCATATGGATCTCATCTCGGGCGCTGGGCACGATGCCTGCTGGGCGGCGAAGGTAGCCCCGACCACGATGATCATGTGCCCCTGCGTCGGGGGGCTCAGCCACAACGAGGCCGAGGATATTTCCAAGGAATGGGCCACGGCCGGAGCCGACGTCCTCTTCCATGCGGTCCTCGAAACGGCAGAAGTGGTCGAATGAAGTTTTGCGGGCGGGACAAAGGTTCCGCCCTTTTCCTTGGGCGGTCGTCCGCCGCCGAATGCACTATCGCGAGGGAAGAACAATGAGCACCGTCATCAAGGGTGGAACCATCGTTACCGCCGACTTGACCTACAAGGCCGACCTCAAGGTCGAAGCTGGCAAGATTGTCGAGATCGGCCCCAATCTCTCCGGCACCGAGACGCTGGACGCGACCGGCTGCTACGTCATGCCGGGCGGCATCGACCCGCACACCCATCTCGAAATGCCCTTCATGGGCACCTATTCCTCCGACGATTTCGAGAGCGGCACGCGCGCTGCGCTAGCCGGCGGCACGACCATGGTCGTCGACTTCGCGCTCCCCTCGCCCGGCCAGTCGCTGCTCGAAGCCCTCACCATGTGGGACAACAAGTCAACCCGCGCCAATTGCGACTATTCCTTCCACATGGCGATCACCTGGTGGGGCGAGCAGGTCTTCAACGAGATGGAGGCCATCGTCAAGGACAAGGGCATCAACACCTTCAAGCACTTCATGGCCTATAAGGGCGCGCTGATGGTGGACGACGACGAGATGTTCTCCTCGTTTCAGCGCTGCGCCGGCCTCGGCGCCCTACCGCTCGTCCACGCCGAAAACGGCGACGTGGTGGCGCAGCTCCAGGCGAAGCTGCTCGCCGAGGGCAATAACGGTCCGGAGGCGCATGCCTATTCACGGCCGGCCGAGGTCGAGGGCGAGGCCACGAACCGCGCGATCATGATCGCCGACATGGCCGGCTGTCCCGTCTACATCGTCCATACCTCGTGCGAGCAGGCGCACGAGGCGATCCGCCGCGCCCGCGCCAAGGGCATGCGCGTCTTCGGCGAACCCTTGATCCAGCACCTGACGCTCGACGAGACCGAATATTTCAACAAGGACTGGGATCACGCCGCCCGCCGGGTGATGTCGCCGCCCTTCCGCAACAAGGCGCACCAGGACAGCCTCTGGGCGGGGCTTGCCTCCGGCTCGCTGCAGGTGGTCGCGACCGACCATTGCGCATTTACGACCGCGCAGAAGCGCTTCGGTGTCGGCGATTTCACCAAAATCCCGAACGGCACCGGCGGGCTGGAAGACCGCATGCCGCTGCTCTGGACCTACGGGGTCGCGACCGGGCGCATCACCATGAACGAATTCGTCGCGGTGACCTCCACCAACATCGCCAAGATCCTCAACATCTATCCGAAGAAGGGCGCGATCCTCGTGGGTAGCGACGCCGACCTCGTCGTCTGGGACCCGAAGCGCTCGAAGACGATTTCGGCGAAGACCCAGCAGTCGGCGATCGACTACAATGTCTTCGAGGGCAAGACGGTTACCGGCCTGCCGCGCTTCACGCTAACGCGCGGTGTCGTCGCGATCGAGGAATCGACGGTGAAAACCCAGGAAGGCCATGGCGAATTCGTCCGGCGCGATCCTTTCCCGGCCGTCAGCACGGCGCTAGCGACCTGGAAGGAAGTGACGGCGCCGCGCGCCGTGCAGCGCACCGGCATTCCGGCAAGCGGCGTCTGATGCCGAAACTACCCGCGATGCGCCGAAGGATCGGCCGGCACCAGCCCGTCCAGTTCCGGGAGCAGGACGACACTTTCCTGTTCCTTCGGATCGGTGCGGGCGATTACCGCCGTGCAGGCGGCGTCGGAAAGGTTTGCCGGCAGATGCGGCACGCCGGCGGGGATATAGAACATCTCCCCGGCCCTGACGATGACGTGTTCCTCGAGCCGCTCGCCGAACCAGGTATGCGCCTCGCCGGAAAGGACATAGATCGCCGTTTCGTGGCTCTCGTGGAGATGCGCCTTGGCGCGGGCCCCCGGCGGCATAGTCAGGAGATGCATGCAGATGCCGGTGGAGCCGACGGTCTCGGTCGCGATGCCTTCGAAGTAGTTGAGCCCCTGTTTGCCGGCATAGGTACTGCCCGGGCGCACCACGCGACAGCCAGGATTGGATGATCGAGACATGAACCTTCTCCAGAATTCGCTGAAAAACTCGCCGCATGGGCCATCTGCAGCGAATCCGCGATTGCATGTTGCGGGCCCAGATAGCAGTCTGGCACAGACAAATGAGAATGAGAATCCACCCATGACATCCAATCCCGCCTCCGTCGTCTCGGCCCGGAATCTCGGGCTGACGTTTGAGACGAGCGACGGGCCGGTCAACGCCCTTACCGGCGTGAACCTCGACGTCGCCAAGGGCGACTTCGTCTCCTTCATCGGTCCTTCCGGCTGCGGCAAGACGACCTTCCTGCGCGTCATCGCTGACCTCGAGAAGCCGACCGTCGGCTCGATCACCGTCAACGGCATGACGCCGGAGGAAGCCCGTCGCCATCGCGCCTATGGCTACGTCTTCCAGGCGGCCGCGCTCTATCCCTGGCGGACGATCGAAAAGAACATTGCACTGCCGCTCGAAATCATGGGCTACTCCCGGGAAGAGCAGAAGGCGCGGATCAAACGGACCCTGGAACTCGTCAACCTCGCGGGCTTCGGCAAGAAATATCCCTGGCAGCTCTCCGGCGGCATGCAGCAGCGCGCTTCGATCGCCCGGGCGCTCGCCTTCGACGCCGATCTTCTTCTGATGGACGAGCCCTTCGGCGCGCTCGACGAGATCGTCCGCGATCACTTGAACGAACAGTTGCTCAAGCTCTGGGCCGCGACCAGCAAGACGATCTGTTTCGTGACGCACTCAATCCCGGAGGCGGTCTATCTCTCGACGAGGATCGTCGTCATGAGTCCCCGCCCCGGACGCGTCACAGATGTCATCGAGTCGACGCTGCCGAAGGACCGGCCGCTCGGCATCCGCGAAACGCCGGAATTTTTGGAAATCGCCCATCGCGTTCGCGAGGGACTAAGGGCGGGGCATAGCTATGACGAGTAGCTGTCCAGGAGTTTTAA
>JAPSJG010000374.1 GCA_031178305.1 Sinorhizobium sp. | reverse complement strand
CTCGACCGGTTCGTAACCGCGACCGCCATTCGCAACATGACCTCCAATGATCGCGCCGCTCTTCACCACCTGAAGAGGAGACTCGAAGCCACGGGGGCAGCGATGACGATCGACAGTTTCAATTTCATCGACAAATCGTTCGACAACCTCCTGATCCGAGCGTCTGGTGAGCGATTTCTCGAGCGCGTGCTGAGCCCGCTTCATGCGATCGGCCGGCGCATCGGCTACCTGCACCTGACCCATATCAGTGGAGTCGACGGGCTGACGGGCACCGTCGAGCGGCATATCGCCATCATGGAAGCCGTGCTTGCCGGCGACGAGAAGAAGGCCTGCATGGCATCAGACGAACTGGTGCGGTTCAGTATTTCCCTGCTCGGACAGCTCGAGGAGCAGATAGATCCGGGCTTGCTCGACGTCCGTTTCATGACCACGAACAGCGTTGCCGGCGAGTCGCCGGAGTCCGAGGGAACGCCGATCAAAGCCGGGAGCTTTACGTCCCCGGATTAGCACACCGTGCCCACCTCAATCATCCAAGGAGGAGAGATGATGAAACGTTTTCTGTTCAACACTGCAGCCACGCTCGTGGCGGTGCTCGGTTTGGCCAGCGCGGCCATAGCACAGGAGTTTTCGTTCCGTTTCCAGTCGTCGGACCCGGCCGGCAACCCCAACTTCGAGTACCAGAAGGGCTGGACAGACCTGGTCGCCGAGCGCTCGGGAGGCAAGGTGAAGATAGAGCTGCTGCCGGTCGGCTCAGTGGTCGAGTACAATGAAACGCTTGATGCGGTCGCAGGCGGCATTCTAGATGGCCAGATCTGCGATTCATCCTATTGGGCCGGCAAGGACCCGGCCTTCGGCCTGATCTCAAACCCGGTTGGCGCCTGGTCGGACCCCTCGCAGATGATCGATTTCGTCGAGAACGGTGGCGGCAAAGAAATCATGACCGAACTGCTCGGTTCGTATGGCCTGCATTTCATCGGCGTTTCGACCCCCGGCCTCGAAGCCTTCGTTTCCCGCGTACCGCTTGACGGCGTTGACGACCTCAAAGGGTTGAAGGTTCGCTCGCCGGAAGGCCCAATTGCAAATGTATTTGCCGCAGCAGGCGCGGCACCCGTCAACCTGCCTGCATCCGAGGTCTTCACCTCGATCGACAAAGGCGTGGTGGACGCGGCCGACTATTCGGTGTTTTCCGTCAACCAACAGCAGGGCTTGAACAAGGCCGCACCGCACCCGGTCTATCCCGGCTTTCACTCCTTGCCGCTCGTCGAGGTTTCGATGAACAAGGCAAAATGGGATGCGTTGCCCGACGACATCAAGAAAATGCTCGAAGAAACGGTCAAGGAATTCCAACAGACCCAGATCGAAGGGCTGAAAAAGGCGGACCAGGCGGCACTCGAAGAGGCGAGGGCCGACGGATCCATAACCGTGCACGACTGGCCGGCGGAGGAGCGCGCGAAATTCCGCCAGATCGCCATGACGGAATGGGAGCGCGTGGCTAAGACTTCGCCGATGGCACAGAAGGTCTTTGATACCTTGACCGCCTACCTGAAAGACAAGGGCCTGCTGTGAGAGGCTACCGGGCGGCCTGCCGAACGGCCGCCCACCTTATATGGCTAGGGAGAGAAGCCATGAGCGATCACACGCGTACGAGGGAAGAGATAGACCTGGCGGCGACGAGCGAGGGCATTGGCGCCCCGGCCCCGGAAGCCGGCCTCATGGGTCGAATAGTGGACAAGGCCGGATATATCTTCGCAGCGGGGATCGTTGCAGCCGCGCTCATCCTCCTGATGGAGGTCTTCCTGCGCTATGTCCTCAACAGTCCGACGATATGGGCACATGAGACGACGGTCTTCCTTTGCGGATCCGCCTTCGTCTTCGGAGGGCTCTACTGCACCTGCCGGAATAGCCACATTCGGGTGGTCCTGATATACGACCACTTGTCTCCGCGTGCGAGACGCATCGCCGATGTCGCGATCTCTCTGGTTTGCGCGCTTGCAAGCGGCTTTTTCGCTTATGCCGCCTATCACATGGTGACGCGCGCGGTCGTTACCCCAGCCGGCGAAATACGCCTCGAAACGACGGGTAGCGCCTGGAGCGCACCGACCCCTGCCCTGATCAAGATCTTCATTTTCATAACGATGATCCTGCTGGTCCTGCAATTCTTGATCCTCGCCTTCAACTACGCACGCAGCGGTCAGAGAGATTAGCCCATGACAGATTTCCTGGACTTCGGCCTCAACCTTCAGGCGCTTGGGATTGGTTGGGGCACGATCGTGATGTTCGTGCTCATGGTCGGCTTGCTTTTGACCGGCATGCCGCTGGCCTTTGTGACGTTGCTTGTGGCGCTCATCTTTGCCCTCGGCTGGTTCGGCCCGATGTCGATCCCGCTGATCACCAGCCGCGTCTATTCTTTCGTCATGAACTTCGTGTTCGTCTCCGTGCCGATGTTCGTGCTGATGGCGGCCATCCTCGATCGCTCCGGTATCGCGCGCGATCTGTTTGACGCGATGAAGCTCTTCGCCGGCCGCATCCGCGGCGGTGTCGCCGTGCAGACGGTTTTCGTCTCGGTCATTCTCGCCGCCATGAGCGGCATCATAGGCGGTGAGATCGTTCTGCTCGGCCTCATTGCCCTGCCCCAGATGCTGCGCCTCGGCTACGACCGAAGCCTGGCGATCGGAGTCGTCTGTGCCGGCGGGTCGCTCGGGACTATGATCCCGCCGTCCATCGTTCTGATTATCTACGGCCTGACCGCCAACGTCTCGATCGGAGAGCTGTTCACGGCCGCGTTCATCCCCGGCTTCATGCTGGCCATGTTCTACGTCGCCTATATCCTGGTACGCGCCTATTTCACGCCTCATGTGGCGCCGCCAGCGGATGCGACACCGATCGCAACCGCCGAAAAAATCCGCCTCCTCAAGGGATTGGCCTTGCCGATCCTCGTGGTTTTCATCGTGCTCGGCTCGATCTATGGCGGCATCGCCTCTGTAACCGAAGCCTCCGCCATCGGCGTCGGCGGCGTGGTGCTGTCGACAATCCTGCGGGGGGAGTTCTCCTACGCACTGCTGCGCGACGCGGCGATGCAGACGCTGGCGACCGTCGGCATGATCGTCTGGATCGGCATTGGTGCGACGGCGATTGTCGGTGTCTACAATCTCATGGGCGGCGTTAACTTCGTATCCGGGCTGATCACCGGCATTTCCGACAATCCAACGGTCATCATTCTCTTCATGATGCTCATTCTCTTCGTGCTGGGCGCCTTCCTCGACTGGGTCGGCATCGCTCTACTCACGATGCCGATCTTCGTGCCCATCATCAAATCGCTCGGCATGGACCCGGTCTGGTTCGGCGTGCTCTTCTGCATGAACATGCAGGTTTCTTTCCTTTCCCCGCCATTCGGCCCCGCCGCGTTTTACCTCAAGTCGGTTGCCCCGCCTGGCATCACGCTCGGGGTCATTTTCAAATCCCTGCTACCGTTCATTATGCTTCAGATGCTTGCTATTGCGGTGCTCATAGCTTTTCCAGGGATAACGGGACGGTAATCACGAAGCGGTAAAGTCATCCTGAAGAAGCGCGGCCCTCTCTGCGAGGGCCGCGCTTGCAAGTTGGCACGACGGTTTGATCTGCTCCGATTGATCATCGCGAAGAACCTCATCTTCAAAACCCGACCCCCAACAGTCAGCCTTGACGCTGATGATCCAGATCGTCGAACACTATTCGCCAGCCGAGTTCTTCGGCTATCTGCAGCACGAGCGAGCAAGGTGCTCCTCGGTCAGATACTGGATTGAGCCTCGCCAAGCGCCCAGCACCCCCCGCCGGACCGGCGCTCCACGAAAGGCAGGTGTCTCCCGCAAACTGTTCGTTCCGTTCAGGGAGATTAACGGCTGCCTTCCACCCGAAGCGGTCATTTCTCGGTTGGTTGCGACGTCGAAAACTGGCTCAGAATAGGCGGCCGACAAATCGCTCGGTCTCCCATGTCCTGAGAAATGCCACCTCGCGTGCTATCCAACCGACACTGTTGCTCCCCCACTCTCGTGCGCGGCTCGCGTACTCACCCATCAGCCAAAAGTGGCGGACGATCACAAACCGAATAGCTGCTTCGAAGTCGTCAGGA
>JAPSJG010000373.1 GCA_031178305.1 Sinorhizobium sp. | reverse complement strand
GTAGTCGACAGCGAGACGATATAGAAGCCGAGATCGCCGCCGTCCGCTTCCGCATAGATGCGGTTGGAAATCACCTTGCGCAGCGTGAACAGCCGGCGCTCGAACTCGTCATTGGTGGCGGCGTCACGGCCGGCGCCGATGAAGACCTGAACGTGATGCGGCTCGGTCGCGGCGATGTCCGGCGCCTTTGAGAGCGACGAGTTGTCGACCGGCACGTCGCGAAAGCCGAGCAGGTGCTGGCCCTCCTCGGCCACGACTTCGCTGATCACCTCCTTGAAATGGGCGATCAGCTTTTCATCGCGCGGCATGAAGAGATAACCGACCGCATATTCGCCGGCCTTCGGCAGGGTGACGCCCTCCTTCGCCATCTCCTCGCGGAAGAAGCGGTCGGGGATCTGCACGAGGATGCCCGCGCCATCGCCCATCAGCGGGTCGGCGCCGACCGCGCCGCGGTGGGTCAGGTTTTCGAGCATGAAGAGGCCGTCGCGCACGATCTGGTGCGACTTCTCGCCCTTCATATGGGCGACGAAGCCGACGCCGCAGGCGTCGCGTTCGTTGCGCGGATCGTAAAGGCCCTGTTTCCGCGGCAGTCCGGACGGGAATGCGGGCGTTTTCACAGCCGTCGCAGCGCTCCGTGCGAGGTTGAGCCCAAACTTTTGCGATGGCGAATGATCCGTCATCCTATTCCCTCCTTTTGTACCCGGAGATCCCGGGCATACCGCGGCCCGCGCGCCTACCGCCGTCCCGCGTTTTTCTCGCAGACGGCAGCCGGGGCATTATCGTCGCATGATCCTGATCAGGTCGCAAATGAAGCGAGGCTGCATCAGGCACGAATGTCCGCGACCATCCTGATGGCAGTGGCCCGAATGAAATCCGGTTAACCCCCCTGCGCTCCCCGCCGGCTGCCGCTTCTCGCTGACCTCCCGGCGATTGCTCCGGTCCCTAGACCGAAATAGGACAGCAACACTGTCCTATTTCATGCACTCTATGCCAGAAAGCACACCCCTTCGCAAGGGCCTCTCCGGCAAATAATGAAGAAGGTTTTGTCGAACATTGCCGAAAGTTGCGCGATTTTAAAATTTTATTACGTGAGCGCGAGCGTTTCTTCGCTTTGGTTTCAAACTGGTCTTCGGTTGGCATCGCAGCTCGGCGCTAAGCATTGCCTGCCGTTAGAACTCGGCTATGGTTTTGCCGAGAACAGCTGAGCGCAGGGTGATTTGCAATGATCTTTGCTTCCGACAACTGGGCCGGCGCCCATCCGGCGATTGCCGAGAACCTGGCGGCGCATGCTTCGGGCTATGTCTCCGCCTACGGCATGAGCGAGCTCGACCGGAAGTTGGAAAGGCGGTTTTTGGAGATTTTCGAGAAGGAGGTGGCTGTCTTCTTCGTCGGCACGGGCACGGCGGCGAACTCGCTCGCGCTTGCGAGCGCCAACCGGCCGGGCGGCGTCGTCTTCTGCCATCGCGAGGCCCATGTGCATGTAGACGAATGCGGCGCGCCGGAATTCTTCTCCCATGGCGCAAGGCTTTGCCCCGTAGACGGTGAGCGCGGCAAGATGGATGCGGCAAGGCTGGAAGCCGAGATCCGCCGCTTTCCGCCGGGATTCGTGCATGGCGGGCAGCCCATGGCAGTGACCATGACCCAGGCGACCGAGAGCGGCACGATCTATTCGCTTGACGAAATCGAGACGATCGCCGCCATCGCCCAGGCGCACAATCTGCCGCTCCACATGGACGGTGCGCGCTTCGCCAACGCCCTCGTCGGCCTCGGCGTCACGCCGGCCGAAATGACCTGGAAAAGCGGCATCGATCTCCTGTCCTTCGGCGGAACAAAGAACGGCTGCTGGTGCGCCGAAGCCGTGGTCCTCTTTGACCCCGCCAAGGCGCTCGAGATGCACTTCCTGCGTAAGCGGGCGGCTCAGCTCTTTTCCAAGTCGCGCTTCGTCGCCGCCCAGTTCGAGGCCTATTTCGCCGGCGATCTTTGGCTCGATCTTGCCCGTCACGCCAACGCCATGGCTGCGCGCCTCGCCGCCGGCATTGCGGCTTCCGAAAGCAGCCGGCTAGCGTGGGACGCCGAGGCCAATGAAGTCTTCGCCATCATGAAGCGGGAGGTGGCAACAGGCCTCCAGCGGCAGGGCGCGGTCTTCTACGACTGGCACGTACCGCACCATCTCGCCGGCAGCCTTGCCGAGGATGAGGATCTTTACCGCTTGGTCACGAGCTTTGCCACCAAGTCGGAAGACGTCGATCGCTTCGTCGCCGCCTGCTGAGGATTGGCGGGCGGAAGCCATCATGAAAAAGGCGCCCAATTCGGACGCCTTTTCCTCAAGTCCGATCTTTGCGGATTAAGCGCTCTGCGTTTCGATCTGCTTCGCCTGCGAAGCAACCGAGGTGATCTCGATCCGGCGCGGCTTGGCGGCTTCCGGGATCTCGCGAACGAGATCGACGTGGAGCAGGCCGTTTTTCAGCGAGGCGGATTTGATCACGACATGATCGGCGAGCTGGAAGCGCCGCTCGAAGGCGCGCTTGGCAATTCCGCGATGGAGAAACTGGGTCTCCTCGCCCTTTTCCTCGCCCTTTTCGCCCTTGATCGTCAGCGTGCTTTCACGCGCTTCGACCGAGAGCTCGCTTTCGTCGAAACCGGCGACCGCCATGGTGATGCGATAGGCGTTTTCGCCGGTGCGCTCGATATTGTAAGGTGGGTAGCTCTGGGCCTGTTCGGGCTGGCCGAGGCTGTCGAGCATCGTGAACAGGCGATCGAAGCCGACCGTGGAGCGGTAGAGGGGGGAGAAATCAAAGTGACGCATGTTGTCCTCCTTAAGAGCAACTCTTTGCGATATCTGGCCTGCCATCCCAACCGGCAATGGCGCGACCGGTGAACGGACCCTTAAACGGCGTCCGGCGAAGACATGGGAATGCGAAAGGACGAGTTCAAGGGCTTGTGTGAACCGCATATGAATGCCCGGTTCGGCCACGGTTCAGCGGCGGAGGACTAGAAGCAGCATACTGGGTGCGAAGGTACCCAGTGCTGAAGTGACATGTCCCTTCTCCCTTCAGCGGCCGGAAACGGTGATCGCCCGGACTTCATCCACCGTTTCCGGCTTTTTCCTTTGACGGGCGGAGGCGCTCCGCCTATCCGTGGATAGCTGCAGTGAGGAATGGATGCCGCATAGTCGCCCGCCTCCCGATCGCAGTGCACCGCACACCGATTGCTTTCGTCAGACACGCTCATGATCCCGATCCTCCACTCCACACCGGACAATCCGATCCCCGGTAATCCCTTGGCGGGTTTTTTTGACGGCGCCGGCAACCGCAAGATCCGCTATGCCGTCTTCAAGACGATGCTGCCTGTCGCGCGCGGCACGATCGTGCTGCTGCAGGGGCGAAACGAATCGATCGAGAAATATTTCGAAACAATCGGTGAGTTTCTCGAAGCGGGCTATTGGGTCGCCACCTTCGACTGGCGCGGCCAGGGCTGTTCGGAACGGCTGCTGCCCCATCCGGCCCTGGGCCATGTAGAGCGCTTTGCCGACTACGGGCGCGACCTGATGACGTTCCTGGAGCAGATCGTGCTCCCCGACACGCGCCTGCCCTTTTCCATTGTCGCCCACTCCATGGGGGCCCTTGTTTGCCTCTCGCTGGCGCCCGCGCTCGCAAGCCGCATCGATCGCATGGCGCTGCTCGCGCCTTTCCTCGGCTTGAGCGGTCAGTCAATCGGCGAGCCGGGCATTGCCGCGATCGCGGCGGTGATGCGCCGGCTTGGTCTCGGAGACCTGCCGCTCCAGCGCGACAAGGGCGGCCGCGGGCCGTTTGCGAACAATCCGCTGACCACCGACAGCCGCCGCTATGCGCGCAATCTGGCGCTGGCCGATGCCTATCCGCACTTGCGGCTTGGACCGCCGACGGCGCGATGGTTTAACGAGGCTTTCCGTACGATCCGAGAGGTGACGCGGCGCGAGCATCTGACGAAGGTCACCGTGCCCACCCTCCTTCTGGCGCCGACGGCCGACCCGCTCGTGCCCTATCTCGCGGTCGAGCGCCTTTCCACGAATTTCCGCGCCGGCCACCTGATCCCGATCGATGGCGCGCGCCACGAACTCCTGCAGGAGGCCGAC
>JAPSJG010000372.1 GCA_031178305.1 Sinorhizobium sp. | reverse complement strand
GGCGGCAAGGCCACCGTCTTTGCGCCGGTCTACGGCCCGCCCTTCGTACGCGACCTCGAAGGCAACCGCCGCTACGCGACGATCGAGGATTTCCGCAATTTTGTGAAGCTCGCCTATATGGCGCCCTCCATGCACTCTTCGGGCGGCACGGTCTGCGAGCCGGTCGACGTGCCGGTAAACAAGCGCCATCTCGATATGGTCTACAGCCATATCCGCTATTCCGACAAACCGTTCATGGGCTCGGTCACGGCGCCCGAGCGCGCCGAAGACACGGTTGCCATGTGCAAGATCCTGTTCGGCGACGATTTCGTCGAGAACAACACCGTCACACTGAACCTCATCAACGCCAACTCGCCGATGGTCTTCGACGAGACGATGCTGGGCGCTGCCAAGGTCTATGCCCGTCACAACCAAGCCTGCGTGGTCTCGCCCTTCATCCTCGCGGGCGCCATGAGCCCTGTGACGGTTGCGGGCACGCTGACGCAGATTCTTGCCGAGGTTCTCGCTGGTGCGTCCTTCACCCAGCTCATCCGCAAGGGCGCGCCGGTGCTTTTCGGCACCTTCGCCGCATCGATCTCGATGCAGTCGGGCGCGCCGACCTTCGGCACGCCGGAGCCGTCGCTCGTCTCCTATGGCGCGGCGCAGCTTGCCCGCCGCCTTGGGTTGCCGTTCCGTACTGGCGGCTCGCTCTGCGGCTCCAAGGTTCCGGACGCCCAGGCCGCGCATGAATCGGCGAGCACGCTCAACATGACGCTGCTTGCCGGCACCAATTTCGTGCTGCATTCGGCGGGCTGGCTCGAAGGTGGTCTCGTCTCGTCCTACGAGAAGTTCATGATCGACCAGGATCAGCTCGGCATGATGCAGAAGATGGCGGAAGGCGTCGATCTTTCCGAGGACGCCCAGGCGCTCGATGCGATCCGCGAAGTAGGCCCCGGCAGCCATTATCTCGGCTGCGCGCATACGCAGGCGAACTTCCAGTCCGCCTTCTACCGCTCGGCGCTCGCAGATAACAACTCCTTCGAGCAGTGGGAAATCGAAGGGCAGAAGCGCATCGAAGAGCGCGCCAATGCGCTTGCCCGTTCCTGGCTCGAGCACTACGAGGCACCGTACCTCGATCCGGCGATCGACGAGGCGCTCAAGGAATACATCGCCAAGCGCAAGGACTCGATGCCGGACGCCTTCACCTGAAAGGCTCCCGAGCGAGCCAGGGAGCAAGGCGGCAGGGCGCAGGTCGCCGACATGATCCAGAAGGAGGTCTGGCGCCCGCATTACGAATTTCAGGGGCCGAAACCGAAATGACGGCAGCCCCCGCATTGGCGGACCATTTGCTTGAAACGATCCGTGCGGCTCTCGAGCCGCACGGTCTTTTTCTGCGTGGAACGGTGAATTTCGGAAAGGGCGAAACGGCCCCCTCGCTTCGTGGCGGCATACCCGCGGTGAGCGTAGTCCTCATCGGCAATATCGGAGGGTCGCTTTGGGAACCCTTCGCAGGCTGGCGCCAATGCGAGCCGAAGCGCATCAGCACGGATCCGCTCGACAATTGGTCGAAGCAGGTGATCCTACCGGTGGCGGAAGCCGCGGGCGCAACCGCTTACTTCCCCTCCGATCCGCCCTGGCAGCCCTTCCAACAATGGGCGGTGCGCGCCGAAGGATTGAGAGCATCGCCGCTCGGCATTCTGATCCACCCACGCTACGGACTTTGGCACGGCTACCGCGGCGCGTTGGGATTCGATCGCCCCCTGCCGGCAACGGGCGAGGTCGCGACCGGCCATGCTTGCGACGCCTGCGACGCCAAGCCGTGTCTGCAAGCCTGTCCCGCCAATGCATTGGTGTCCGGCACGTTCGATGTGGGGCGCTGCCGCACGTATCTGAGATGCGAGACAGTGACGGGCGGTTGCCTTGTTGAAGGCTGTCGCTCTCGCGATGTCTGTCCGGTGGGGCGGGACTATCGATATCCGGCCGCGCAATTGCGCTTCCATATGGCGGCCCTCAGGCTGTAGCTGGAGTGATGGCTTGCGCGGCAGGTAGCGCTGAGCTTCCGCGCCGTGAGATACTTCACTACAGTGGACAGGCGCGCCGTCTGCATCAAATCCGCCGCAATTTGCGCGAAGCTATGCGACACGATTCCACCTGAGCCTGACTTCATGCCGCTGTTTCCGAAAGCTTTTCTCACCGGCGCCGCCATATTCACGGCAATTCTGGCAGCCCCTGCGGGAGCCAACTGCCGTAACGTGATGCATCTCGGCGAGGAGTACATCACCTGCAGCTTCGATCCGGCCTCGAGCGACATTCGCCTCTACAACAAGGACCAGGCCGGCGCGCCGTTCAAATCCTTCAAGGCGCTGTCGCAGGAACTGCGCCATCGCGACGAATATCTCCTCTTCGCGATGAATGGCGGCATGTATCACGAGGACCTGTCGCCGGTCGGGCTGCACATTGAAAAGGGCGTGGAGCAAACGCCGCTCAACACCAATCCCGGCTGGGGCAACTTCCACATGCTGCCGAACGGCGTCTTCCATGTCGCCGAGGGCAGGGCGGGGGTGATGGCCGCGGACGCCTACCGCGCTGCCGGCATCCGGCCACGCTTCGCCACCCAGTCCGGACCGATGCTCGTCATCGACGGCGCGTTGCATCCACGCTTCCTGCCGGACAGCGACAGCTTTAAAACGCGCAATGGCGTCGGCGTGACCGGTTCGGGAAAAGTCGTGTTCGCAGTGTCGAAGCGGCCGGTCCGCTTCCATGATTTCGCGACGCTGTTTCGCAACGAACTCGGCTGTCCCAACGCACTTTTTCTCGACGGCACGATTTCGAGCCTCTATGCGCCGGAGATCAAACGTCACGACCGGCTGTTTCCACTGGGCCCGATCATAGCCGTCGTCGCGCGATTTCCGCGGTGATGCGCCGGAAATTGCCATCCGCCTGCCGGCAACTGTACCTAGCGTCACCCCCTCTGCCCTGCCGGGCATCTCCCTTACAAGGGGGAGATAGAGAAGGCACCCGCTTGCCCTACTTCCACCTCCAGCAGCGCGGAGCGATATGGCGCAACTCGCCGATCTCCCCCATTTGTGGGACTGCAAGCGGGAATGGGCGAGGGTGAGGGCCACTCGAAGAGAATTGCTGCCGGCAGCAGGGGCTCACGCCTTCGGATAGACCCTCTGCAATCCGCCGGATCTCGTCAGTCCCGTCTTGAAGGCCTGGTAGGCCGGGTGCTGACTGGAGCGTGCCGCTTCCATCAGCCGCATCTGCAGACGGGCCGGTGCCTCGTCGCCCAGCCATTCTCCGAGCTTTTCCAGCTTCAGCGAATTCAGGAAGCGTGCCTCCGCGGCAAGATCGAGATGGCTGTAGAGGCCCTCCATCAGCATTTCGTCCTGCTCGGGGTTCGCCATCAAGAGCTTGATGAAGGCCTGGTCGGCCTCGCCAAAACTTGAAAATTTGCTAGCGGTCGTATCCCTGTCCGGAAATGCGGCTGGTCCGCTCATCGCATCGTCTCCCCCGATTCGAACATGCACTCGGGGATAGGCTAGCCGACCGGCATGTGCAAGGCGGCTGGCTGTGCTCATCGGAGCGGCACGTTCTTGTCCGATGAGCGTCCCACCTCATTCCTGTGGCGAGCATAGTATGAAGGCAGCCGCGCGCGATTGCCTTCGCTCCGAATCCCGGCAATTGGCAGAGTCTTTGGGAATCTGGCGCTCGCGCCTGTTACGCTCGGCGGCTTCTTCGTTCCCGCGTCGGCGCCGAAGCGCCATGGTTTGCCGTCTTGTTGCGCAAGGGGCCGATCTTCTCGACGATCAGCTCGAGCGTCGGACGCTCGCCCTTGACGTGGTTATCGAGCGCAAGCCGCATTGCAGCGAGATGATTGCAGGAGGTGCCGCAGCAGCCGCCGATGATCCTGGCGCCGGCGTCGACGGCAAGGCGAGCATATTCCGCCATCAGCGGCGGCGTGCCGGAGTAGTGGATCTCGGAGCCGCGGAACTCGGGAATGCCGCAATTGCCCTTGACGACGACGGTCGCGTCCGGATCCGCCGCCGTGATGTCGAGGAGCGAGGAGAGAATGTCGGAGGCGCCGACGCCACAATTGGCGCCAACGGCAACCGGGCCTTCGCCGATGTCGCCGGCGACGCCAT
>JAPSJG010000371.1 GCA_031178305.1 Sinorhizobium sp. | reverse complement strand
TCCAGGAATATATTCTGCGCTCGTGGTCTTTGGTCAAGATGGGCACGACCGCCAATCAGAAGCGGCTTTTCTTCAACCTGCGCCGGCTGAAGGGCCGCATCCAGGCCCTGGACGAAGGCGATCTCAAGCCGGAACAGGTGAAGGAAATCGCCACGACGCTCAAGGTCAGTGAGGACGAAGTCGTTTCGATGAACCGCCGCCTGTCGGGTGACGCGTCGCTGAACGCACCGATAAGGGCAAGCGAGGGCGACTCGGGCCAATGGCAGGACTGGCTGGTCGACGATCACGACAACCAGGAGGAAATCCTGATCGAGCAGGATGAGCTCGACAACCGCCGAGCCCTGCTCGCAGGCGCCATGAAGGTGTTGAACGACCGGGAACGCCGCATCTTCGAAGCCCGCCGCCTCACCGAGGATCCTGTGACGCTCGAAGATCTGTCGAGCGAGTTTGACATCAGCCGCGAACGCGTGCGGCAGATCGAAGTCCGCGCTTTCGAGAAGGTGCAGGATGCCGTCCGCAAGGCCGCCCTCGAGCGCGCCAATGCGCTCCGCGTCGTCGAGGGCGCATAAAACCCTGGCACCGCCCACACACCCATTCGAAAAGAGAGACACCGGCAGGATAACCATCCTGCCGGTGTTCGCTCGTCCGCGTCCCGATTCTCCTACTGGCCGCTGGCTGCCGTGCCGCCGAGACCGCTCCAGGCCTGCAGCGCCTTGTTGAAGACCTCGGTGCCGGTGGTGCCCTTCTCGAGGGTCAGCAGGGCACGGCGTCCGTTCCTGTAAGTGAGGGGGATATCGATCCAGCTGCGGCTCCGCAGGAGCTCGGCGTTGCCCTTGGCGGCTTCCGCGAAGTCATTGAGCGCAATCATGTGGAAATCGTCGGTGATTTTCGCCGGGACGGCGATCAGCGAATCGCCGCGGTCCTGTTCAGTGCGCTTCATCGACACGCGCTGCACGCCTTCGATGCTGCCGCCTTCGAAATTCGGCGGCAGTGAGAACACGAACTCGATGACGTGGCTCGCCGGCAGCGATGGATCGACATTGCGCTTGATCGTCATAAGCGCGGTCAGGCCGCGATCCGGCACGACGATCTGCGCCTGGATCGCCGGCTCGGGTTTCGCATCGCTGCCCGGCGATTCCTCCTTGATCGACCAGGAGACGGTACCGGGGATCGCGGTCGGGGAGGATTGGCCGAGCCGCTCCTCGTAAAGGAACATCTTCTCGCCATCGGCAATAGAGAGCTCTGGCAAGTTGGCTTGAGCACTTTCCTCAGCCGCCGCCTGCGACGGCGACGCCTGCTGCGTTTCTTCGGTGTCCTGTGGTCGCCCGGCCTCGGTCTGCGCAGCGACGGACTTGCCCTCCTGCGATGCGTTCGTGCCGTTCGTGCCGGCCGGCCCTTCGTCCCGTTCCGTCCCGTCGGCGAGCAGTCGCTGTGTGAATTTGGTCGAGTCAGGCTCGGGTGACGCGGCACCGTCCTGCGTAGCGAATTGCTCGTCCGGCTGGCCCGCCGGCGCATTCTCTTCGGCGGGGGGCGTGGCCTCCTGGCCGGCGGGTACGAGCCTTGCAATCATGCCCGAAAGCCACGCGTTGCCCGCTTCCCGGTTCACCCAATAGGCATAGCCGCCTCCACCGAGGAGAAGCACGATGACGAGGCCAATCACCAAGCGTTTGGTGCTGAAGCGCGATTCCTTGGGCGTGGCGCGGTAGGACGTTGGCCGTGGCGGCTCAGCCGCCGGCACAGGACCGACCTCGGTATCGTCGCTCGTGGGGGATGCGGCCGCACCGTTTTGAGCCCGGCGCGCCTCTTCGAAACCGAGCAGATCATCAATATGGTTCCAAGCGTTGCTCGCCCGCTCCTCCTCTTTTGCCGCGGCGGGCGCCTTTTCGACCGGCCACGACCATTCGGAAACATCCGGTTCGGCCGGCTTGTCCGGCTTGTCCTTACTCTCCGCGGAGCCAGCAAACGGATCTTTGTCGTCGAAAGTCCAGGACGACGCAGATTCGGTCCCGGCGGCGCGGCCGGGCTCGGCCGCCTCGGTCGCGGTCGGATGGAGGCCCAACCGTTCCGGCTCGGTAGCGGTAGGTTGCTCGGCTTGCGGAGCTTGGGACTCCTGCTGCTCGCTCTCGGCGTCAATCGGCGCGGCATCATCCCACTCGGGCAGCGCCCATTCGGAAGGGGCGGGCCGTTCCGCTGCTGCCTCGACCGGGTGGAGCGCCTCGTCCGGCCCGACAGGAGCAGGCTCCGCTTCTTCCTGTTCGCGCTGGAATTCTTCGGCATGAGGTTCCGCCGGTCCGATCTCCCCGACAGCCGGTTCATGTTCGGCCTGCTGTATCGGCTCCTCGGCCGTTTCCGGCCATTGGGAGACGGCAGGTGCCGTTTCCGGCTCTTCATGCTCAGCGGGCAGTTCCTGATATTCTTCGACAGAAGAGGTGACGGCTTCCGGCTCGTTTTCCCATTGTTGCTCCGGCGCTTGCTCCGCTGGCGCAGCCTCGATAGCTTCGCCGGCCGTCTCCACCTCGGCCGCGGCAGGCGCGGGAGCGGGCTCGGCGGGCGCAGCTTCCTCGATCAGCTCCCCTGGCGCTGCCTCTTCCGGCTCGGTCACCGGCGCCGGCGGGGTTTCCGCTTCCGGCGCAACCGCGATGGTCTCCTGTTCTGCTGCCTCCGGCTCGATCGCGGCCGGCTCCTCGGTTGCCGGCAATGCTTCGGCGTATTCGCTCTCGACCTCGGCAATGGCTGTTTCCAGCTTGTTGAGCTGGCGATTGATCATCTCGTCCGACGGGCGCGGATTCATGTTCTCGAGTTGGCGACGCACGGCACCGCGCGCCTTCTCGTAGACCCTCTCTCGCATTTCAGGTGTGTTTTCCGACAGGCCGTCAACGGTCCTGCGAATAACTGCAACAAAATCCGCCATCAGAAACTTTCTCAATTCTCAGACACACGGCGGCATTAACCATGCCGCCGCATTTGCGCCGACACTAGTCCTCAAAAGGATCCGTCACAAGTATTGTGTCGTCGCGCTCCGGGCTCGTGGAAAGAAGAGCGACCGGCGCGCCGATCAGTTCCTCCACCTGACGAACATATTTGATCGCCTGCGCAGGCAGATCGGCCCATTTGCGAGCGCCGACCGTCGATTCCTTCCAGCCTTCGAGCGTAATATAGACGGGCTTGACCGAGGCCTGTTGCGCCTGGCTTGCTGGAAGGTGGTCGATCTCCTGTCCATCGAGCGTATAGCCGACACAGATCTTCAACTCGTCCAGACCATCGAGCACATCGAGCTTGGTGAGAGCAATGCCGGTGATGCCGTTGGCGGCGACGGACTGCCGCACCAGCGCTGCGTCGAACCAGCCGCAGCGGCGCTTGCGTCCGGTGACCGTCCCGAATTCGTGACCGCGCTCGCCGAGGAATTGGCCGATCTCGTCGTTGAGCTCCGTCGGGAACGGCCCCTCGCCCACACGCGTCGTATAGGCCTTGGTGATGCCGAGAATGTAGCCGAGCGAGCCCGGTCCCATGCCGGAGCCGGCGGCCGCCTGGCCGGCAACGGTGTTCGAGGAGGTGACGAAGGGATAGGTGCCGTGATCGATGTCGAGCAGTGTGCCCTGCGCCCCCTCGAAAAGGATGCGCGCGCCCTTGCGGCGCTCACGGTCGAGCAGCAGCCAGACGGTGTCCCTGAACGGCAGCACCCGCTCGGCCACGGCAGACAGTTCGTCCAGGATCGCTTGGTGGCTGATTTCCGGCTCGCCAAGTCCCCGACGCAACGCATTGTGGTGTGTCAGCAACCGATCAACCTTAGAGGGCAGCGTATCGAGATCGGCGAGGTCCATGACACGGATGGCGCGCCGGCCGACCTTGTCCTCATAGGCCGGCCCGATGCCGCGGCGGGTCGTGCCGATTTTGGTGCCGCTGTTCGAAGCCGCGTCCTCGCGGATGCCGTCGAGTTCGCGATGCAGCGACAGGATCAGCGTCGCATTGTCGGCGACGCGCAGGTTCTCAGGCGTGATTTTAACGCCCTGGGCCGCCAGCTTGTCGATCTCCGCAATCAGCGCGTGCGGATCGATGACCACGCCATTGCCGATGACGGCCAGCTTGCCCGGCCGGACGACGCCGGAGGGAAGCAGCGACAGCTTGTAGCTGA
>JAPSJG010000370.1 GCA_031178305.1 Sinorhizobium sp. | reverse complement strand
CTGACCTGGGCGCTGGTGTCGCTCGGCAGCCCGGCCGAATTCGAGGTCGCGGACGTCGAGGCCCTGCCGGTCGATATCGTGCCGATCGAATCGATCACCCAGATCCAGCACGGCGACAGACAAGCGCCGGCCAAGGAGAAGGCATCGCCCGTTCCGACCAAGAAGCCGACCCCGGTCGAGAATGCGGAGAATGTCGGCGACAACGACATCGATCTCAAGTCGCCGCCGAAGCCTGACGCCAAGCCTCTTCAGAACGAATCGGCGGCTGCCCCGGAAAAGACCGAGAAGGCTCCGCCGAGCCCCGATCCGGTGAAGGAGGAAATCCAGAAGGTCGAAGAGCCGAAGCCCGCGTCCGAGCCGGCAACCGAAGTCGCCGCCCTCCCTGAGCCGAAGCAGGAGGTCGAGCCCGATCCGAAGCCGGAGCCTGCCCCTGCCGAAGAGAAGCCGGCGGAAAACCCGGAGGCCGAAGCTTTGCCCGAGAAGGTGCCGACGCCGATGGCCAAGCCCAAGGTAGAGAAGCCCGCGCAGACGGCCAAGACGCCGGATCGCAAGAAGGAAGAGGCGAAGAAGGAACAGAAGAAGGCGAGTTCGCAGAAGGAGAGCGACTTCAACACCGACGAGATCGCGGCGCTGCTCAACAAGCAAGAATCCTCCGGCGGCGGCGCCAAGCGATCGACCGAGGAGGCGGCGCTTGGCGGCAAGAAAACGACCTCCGGGGAAAAGCTTTCTCAGAGCGAGATCGACGCCCTGCGCGGCCAGATCCAGAACAATTGGTCCATCATTCCCGGCATGGCCGATGCAGCCGATGTGCGCATCACCGTGCGGATGAGACTCGACCCCAACGGCGAATTGATTGGGGAGCCGGAAGTCGAGGCGACCGGCGGCTCCGATGCGGCGCGCCGGGCACTGATGGGCGGCGCGCGCCGCGCCATTCTCAAGTCGGCACCCTTCCAGGGCTTGCCGGCCGACAAATACGACACGTGGAGCGAGGTTGTGGTCAATTTCGACCCAAGCTCAATGCTCTAAAGGATGAAACGCTGAAAGGCTTCATGGAAATGCTGAGACGCAATCTTTTCCGTCTTCTCATGCTGATGTTCGCGGGCGCGCTGTTTGCTGCGCCGGCAAACGCACTTGTGGAGATCGACATCAACAAGGGCAACGTCGAGCCGCTGCCGATCGCCGTCACGGACTTTCTGCAGGGTGAACTCGGCCAGAAGATCTCCGACGTGATTGCCGCCGATCTCAAGCGCTCGGGCCTTTTCGCGCCGATCGACAAGGGCGCCTTCATCGAGAAGATTTCCAATCCGGATGGCGCTCCGCGCTTCGAAGACTGGAAGGTGATCAACGCCCAGGCACTCGTCACCGGCCGCGTCACCCAGGAGGGCGACGGACGGCTGAAGGCGGAATTTCGTCTATGGGACACCTTCGCCGGTCAGCAGATGCTGGGCCAGCAGTTTTTCACCCAGCCGGAAAACTGGCGCCGCGTTGCCCATATCATCGCCGATGCGATCTATGAGCGGATTACCGGCGAGAAGGGCTATTTCGACACCCGCATCGTCTACGTCGCCGAGAGCGGCCCGAAGAATGCGCGCAAGCGCCAGCTCGCCATCATGGACCAGGACGGCGCCAATGCCCGCGCGCTCACCAACACGAACGACATCGTTCTCACGCCGCGCTTTTCGCCGAACCGGCAGGAAATCACCTATATGTCGTTCGAGAACCAGCAGCCGCGCGTCTACTTGCTGCAGCTCGAAACCGGGCAGCGCGAAGTGGTCGGCAACTTTCCGGGTATGACCTTCGCGCCGCGGTTCTCGCCGGACGGCCAACGGGTGATCATGAGCCTGCAGCAGGACGGCAACGCGAATATCTACACGATGGACCTGCGCTCGCGCACGACGACGCGGCTGACCAATACGGCCGCGATCGACACCTCGCCGTCCTATTCGCCGGACGGCAGCCGGATCGTCTTCGAAAGCGACCGCGGCGGCAAGCAGCAGCTCTACGTCATGGGGGCAGACGGCTCCGGCCAGACGCGCATCTCCTTCGGCGACGGCTCCTATTCCACGCCGGTCTGGTCTCCGCGCGGCGATCTCATCGCGTTTACCAAACAGTCGGGCGGCAAGTTCTCGATCGGCGTCATGAAGCCGGACGGTTCCGGCGAGCGTATTCTCACCACGGGCTTCCATAATGAAGGCCCGACCTGGGCGCCGAACGGCCGCGTGCTGATGTTCTTCCGCCAGAACGCCGGTGCCGGCGGGCCCCAGCTCTATTCCATCGACCTGACGGGCTACAATGAGCAGCCCATTCAGACGCAGGGCTTTGCCTCCGACCCGGCCTGGTCGCCGCTGATGGAATAGGCGAGAGGCGGGCGGAAAACCGCGCATTACTTTTTCCTCATCCCGCGCTATCCACAGACGCGGCGGGGAATGTGGCGAATGTGCCGCTTTCTCGCCGCAAAGTGCTGGTGTAGCAGGCTTCCAACGCAAATTGTCGATTTGTTAACCATATCCATTGAAGAGCAATTAACCGCCCCCGGTTACAGTCTGGCAACCGTGAATTCAGACATCTCTCTTAGACAGTCCTCAAGGAGACCCGGCCCCATGAGCCGAATTGACACCCCGGCCGCAAGCCGCCTGCAGACCATTGCCCGCAACCCGGTCATGATCGCCCTCGTTATGACGCTTGCCCTCGCCGGCTGCGCGTCGAAGAAGAACCTGCCGAACGATGCCGCCGGCCTCGGCCTTGGCGCAAGTGCGGCAACTCCGGGCTCGCAGCAGGATTTCACCGTCAATGTCGGCGACCGCATCTTCTTCGATACGGATTCGAGCTCGATCCGCGCCGACGCCCAGGCGACGCTCGATCGTCAGGCGCAATGGCTGGCGAAGTATCCAAATTACGCGATCACCGTCGAAGGTCATGCCGACGAACGCGGCACGCGCGAATACAACCTGGCGCTCGGCGCCCGCCGCGCCGCTGCGACGCGCGACTATCTGGTCAGCCGCGGCGTTCCGGCCAACCGCATGCGCACGATCTCCTATGGTAAGGAAAAGCCGGTTGCGGTCTGCGACGACATCTCCTGCTGGTCGCAGAACCGCCGCGCCGTCACCGTTCTCGGCGGTGCCGGAAGCTGATTTTCAGCCCGTGAAGCGCGACTATGGAAGGGCGGCCCGGTGCCGCCTTTTCTTTTTCACCACACTTTGGCCGAACTCCGTTGCTTTTTCACCGCAATTGGAAAACTGTGCGGCTCACCCTGATGAACCGGCAATGTGGCGGTCGGGGGGTGCGAGTAAATCGGTATTCGAACAGGACAAATGGGATGAAGAAATTTGTCGTGGCAGGACTGATTGGTCTGACGGCCCTTTCGGGGCTCGGCCCAACGGCCAATGCCATGCCGCTTTCCGGGCTAATTGCCCGCATGACTGGGGCCGGTAAAGGCGACTTGCCGGTGGTGAAAGTGCAATCGGCCGACGCCGGTCGGATCGGCCAACTCGAGGAACAGATCCGCTCGCTCAACGGGCGTATCGAGGAAATGAGCTTCCAGCTCCTGCAGATGCAGGAGCAGATCCGGAAGTTCCAGGAGGACAACGAGTTCCGCTTCCAGGATCTCGAAAACGGCAAGTCCTCCACACAGAAAAGCGGCGCCCTCGAAGCGCCGAAGTCCGGCGACCAGGCATCCGTCACCCCCGAGGTGACGGACAGCCCGGATATGGCTACGCCCGACAACGGCGATACGGCCGCGACATCATCGGCAACGCCCGGCGCCGCAGCGCCGCCGACCACGCTCGGCCAGATCGTTTTCGACGAAAACGGCAATCCGATCGGGGCCACGGCGGAGGCCGAACCGGGCGCCAATGCCACGCTGCCGGGCGTCGAAACGGGCATGGCCGACCAGAGCCCTACCGGTTCTAGCGGCAACAACGCGTCAGGCGGCCAGCAGACGGCTTCGCTCGGCAATGCTGGCGATCTTTATCAATCCGGCTATAGCCATGTGCTTTCCGGCGACTACAGCATGGCCGAGCAGGAATTTCGCGGTTACCTCGAGGCTTTCCCGGAGGGAGACAAGGCGGCGGACGCCAGCTTCTGGATGGGCGAAGCACAATATTCGCAGGGCAAATACAACGAAGCGGCGAAGAC
>JAPSJG010000369.1 GCA_031178305.1 Sinorhizobium sp. | reverse complement strand
TTGTACGCTCCGACGTTTGTTCTGCAAGGCTTTCATAGGTAATGCGCAGCTTTCGCTGCCCGGCGATGGCCGAGCGGATCTCGCCGAGCGATGCCGGAGGGTCGGGCTGGAGCGCGGAGCGAAAGGCGCGGAACGGTGCGGTCCTCAGTTTCTCCGCATGCTCCGGCGGCAGCCCCTGCCCGATCTTCTCCATCGCCTCGCGCGCCGCCTGGGCCAGTCTTCTGTCGCCGAGCATCTGCACCGCTCGAATGCCAAAGGCGAGCGCCTCCAATTGCTCGAAGGTAAAGGCGAGCGGCGGCGCGTCGAAGGCCTCGCGCAGGATATAACCGACGCCACGCTCGCCATCGATCGGGGCACCCGAGGCAATCAGGTGCTGCATGTCGCGGTAGACCGTGCGCGGCGCAACCTCCATCCTTTCCGCGATCTCACGCGCCGTCATCGCCCGCCCAGTGGCGCGCATGAGCTGGATGATTCGAAACAATCGATCGGCCGGACGCATGGTTCCTCGCGAGACTATGGCCATAAGGCTGTCAGTTGCCCTGTGATTTAGTCAAGCGGTATTCAATGATGGAGACCCCAATGACAACCAATCACGTTCTCGAACTCGCCGTTTGCACAGTCACCGACAAGGAGGCGGCGCTTGCGGCACGGAGACAAGCCATCGAAGCCGTCTCCCGTTACCCTGGCTTCGTCTCCTGGCGTGCGGCCACGGCCTGTGAAACAGCCGACATGTTTGCCGACCTCGTCGAATGGGAGACGCTGGAGGCGGCGCAGGCAGCGAGCAAGCGCGTGATGTCGGATCCGGACTTCGCCCCCTATATGGCGACGATCGGGTCGGTCCAGCTCATGCAGCATTTCCTGACCGAACAGCATATGTGAACGACGACAGACCCATGCCGGAGCCCCTGAAAAACCTGTTACACCCCGGCGTTGTGGTGGAGATCGCCGAGTATCTCTCGCTGCACGCGGCCGGCTTCGAGCGTGATCGCTTCCTCGCATTCGCCGGCGATGGTCTCGAATCCCTCGAACTCATGCAGCGATCGCTGCAGATCCGAGATGCGCTAGTCGAGATGCTGCCAGCGGATTTTCCCGCGGCGGCAACGATCCTCGAAGCGGCGCTGCCAAACGGCAATGCGCCCGGCCTCAACGGCTGGGCGCTGCTGCCGGTGAGCCAGTTCGTCGCGGTTCGCGGGCTTGGCGATTTCGAGCTTTCCCTGTCGCTCCTCCGCCGGCTCACGCCGCACTTCACCGGCGAGTTCGCGGTCCGCCCATTCATCCACCAGGATCAGGACCGGGCGCTGGCAACCATTTACCGCTGGGTCGAGGACGACAACCATCACGTCCGGCGGCTCGCGAGCGAGGGCACCCGCCCTCGCCTGCCCTGGGCGATGCGGCTGCCGAAGCTTGTCCGCGAACCGCGGCCGATCCTCCCAATCCTTACCGCGCTTCTCGATGATCCGGAGGAATATGTACGGCGCTCCGTCGCCAACAGTCTCAATGATATCGCCAAGGATCACCCCGACCTCGTCGGGGAATTCGTGGCTGCGCACATCGCAGGCGCATCGCCTGAGCGCTTGAGATTGCTGCGCCATGCCTCACGCACGCTCCTGAAGCAGGGACACCGCGGCGCGCTTGCCAATTTCGGCTTCGACCCACCGCTCGGTGTCGCGGCGCAGCTTGCAATCGCGACGCCGGCCGTCCGGTTTGGCAGCGATCTGCTCCTCGGGTTGAGCGTACGCAACGCCCATAGTTTAAGGCAACGGGTTATGATCGACTATGCCGTGCATCATCGGAAGGGGAATGGCGACACCTCGCCGAAAGTCTTCAAATGGACCACCGTGACGCTTGAGGCCGGGGCCACCGTGGCGCTCAAGAAGCACCACCCGATACGGCCGATCACGACGCGGCGCTACTACGGCGGCGCTCACCGCGTCGTGGTCCTGATCAACGGGCAGCCCGCAGCCGAGGCGGATTTCGAGCTCATTATGGCTTAGGCGAAATGCTCATATGTGTTCCCGCCACCGCTTTACCGCTTTGTACTTACCGGCAATTGTGCGACGTCAGGTGATCCCAGCCGACTGCAAGCTGCTCCGCTTCGAGCAGTGGATTCGAACCTGGAAGAAGATGCAGCTTGACTTTTCGGGCCAAACCACCGACATGGATGGCGCGTCACCTTCCGGCCGCCGCGTGAGCGCGCCCTCGGCAACCACTTTCAAACCGGGAAGAAGGAAAAGCGCGAGACATCGCCGCAGAGAGCGGCAATACAGGCGCTTGACGATTTCCCTTAAACCCACAAGTTCCCAATTCACGCGGGGTTCTTGACGCCAGACGACACCGGAATTGCAAGAGGCAATTCCGGCGGATGCGTTTTGGCGCCCCGAAAGGTATATCACTTGTCCAATTTCAACGACCTCGGCCTCTCGCACCAGATCCTGGCGACCCTCTCCGCCAATGGGTTCGAGAAGCCGACGCCTATCCAGATGCAATCTATTCCGCTCGTCCTTAAGGGCCATGATCTCATCGGCCTTGCCCAGACGGGCACCGGCAAGACGGCCGCCTTTGGCCTGCCGATGATCGAAAAACTCCTAGCCGACGGCAAGCGCGCCGACCCGCGCAACATACGCGCTCTGGTTCTTGCGCCCACCCGCGAACTCGTCAATCAGATCGCGACCAACCTCAAGCTCTTCATCAAGAAGACCCCGCTCAAAGTGGGCGTCGTGGTTGGCGGCGTATCGATCAACAAGCAGACGGAACAGCTCGCCCGGGGCGTTGATATTCTCGTCGCGACGCCCGGCCGCCTGCTCGATCTCGTCGCCCGCAAGGCGGTGACGCTGACGCAGGGCCGCTATTTCGTCCTTGACGAGGCCGACCAGATGCTCGACCTCGGATTCATTCACGATCTGCGCAAGATTGCGAAGCTCGTACCGAAGAACCGGCAGACGCTGCTCTTTTCGGCGACGATGCCGAAGCAGATCGCCGAGCTTGCCGGCGAATACCTGACCGATCCGGTCAAGGTCGAGGTCACGCCTCCGGGCAAGGCCGCCGACAGGGTCGAACAATATGTCCACTTCGTCCCCGGCAAGGATCTGAAGACGACGATCCTCAAGCAATCGCTGAACGAAAACCCGGATGGCCTGTCGCTGATCTTCAGCCGCACCAAACATGGCGCCGAGAAGCTGATGAAGCATCTCGACCAAGTCGGCTTCAAGGCTGCCTCAATCCATGGCAACAAGAGCCAGAGCCAGCGCGAACGGGCGCTCAAGGCCTTCCGCGACGGCGAGATCCGCGTGCTCGTCGCAACCGACGTCGCCGCGCGCGGCATCGACATACCGGGGGTCACCCACGTCTACAACTACGACCTGCCGGAAGTGCCGGATGCCTATGTGCACCGCATCGGGCGGACGGCGCGCAACGGCCGCGACGGTATCGCGATTGCCTTCTGCACGCCGGACGAAATTCGGTTGCTTCGCGACATCGAGAAACTGATGGGCATTCAAATCGCGGTTGCAAGCGGCGAAGCGCCGGCCGACCAGGCTCGGCCCTCCAAGGGCCGCGGCGGTCGCGGCAATGGTCAGCATCGCGGCGATGGCGGCGGTCAGCGGCAAGACGGCGCTCATCGCCGGAAGCGGCCTACACAGGCTCCGGCAGCGGGCGCACTTGCCGGCGACGACGTTGCGCGCGACGATCGCTCACAGAAACACGAGCGGCGCGATCACCGGGCCACGAGTCACGGGCACCACGACGGTCGTTCGGAAGGCAACCGCAATCACGAGGCGCGAAAGCACCACCACGGCCGTCCCGGACCGCAAGACAGCCGCCGCGGCCGCAGCGACGGCAATGGGCGTCAGGACCTACGCCGCACCGGCAAGGGAAGCCGCCAAGGTTGAGTGGTTGAACCGGCACCGGCCGCAGGATTTCCGCGGCCGGTTCACCGATGTTTCAGCTCTCAAAAAACCACTTCCGCGGCAGGGCGGACGTCAACTCTGGCCCTGCCCGCTTGTGATGGGCAACGATCTCGAGAAAACAGCAATCTCCCTGAATCCGCCATCGTGTGGCCGTCGGACACGAGCGTGCCTCAAGCAGCGGCAGGCTTGCCGGCTCGCTCTTCGGAATTTGCCTCGTTTCCTGCCTTACGGTT
>JAPSJG010000368.1 GCA_031178305.1 Sinorhizobium sp. | reverse complement strand
GCGGGAAGCCCTCGCGAGGCGAAGAGAAAGGCGAGAGCATCGCGGATGCTTTCTTCGTCGTCGATGATATGGATCGTGCTCGTCATCGGTAGCCCACTGCCTCTTGCATTTCATCGGCCAGGGGAAGGGTGACGGTGAATACGGTGCCCCCGGTCGCGCCGGCTCGATGTGCCAAATGGCCGCGGTGCAACTCCACGATCGATCGGCAGATATTCAGCCCCATTCCCATCCCCTGCTCCTTGGTAGAGGTGAAGGCGTCGAAAAGCCGCCCCGCCACCTCGGGCGCGATACCCGCGCCCTGGTCCTCGATTTCGATGAATGCGTTGCCGTCGTCACCTTTCAGCAGGCGTATGGTGAGCCGGTCGCCGGTGCGGCGGCCGTCGGCCATCGCCTCCATGCCGTTGCGGATCAGGTTGACGAGAACCTGCTCCAGCAGAATGCGGTCGGCCATCACGGTCCCGACATCCATGAGTTCCGGTACGATCTTGACACGGTTTTCGCGGGCATCCGCCAGCAGGAAGCCGATCGTGCCCGTCACAACGTCGCGCAGGCTCAGCCGGCCGAAACGCGGTTCGCGCTTCTTTACGAAGTCCTGGATGCGTCGGATGATCTGCCCGGCGCGGTCGGCCTGGACCGAGAGCTTTTCCACGGCGGGGCCAAGCACGGACGGGTCGGCCTTGCCCCGCTGCAGCAGATTAGCCAGTCCCGCGGCATAGCTTGCAATAGCCGAAAGCGGCTGGTTCAGTTCGTGCGCCAGCGTCGAGGCCATCTCGCCCAGCGTGACGAGGCGGCCGGTGCGCGCCATGCTCTCGTCCTGGGCCCGGGCCAGTCGCGCGGACTGCTTGGTTTCGGTGATGTCGATGATGGACCCCATCCAGCCGCGATGCCGTCCGGTCGCATCGATGAGCGGAGCCTCGTAAACCTGGACGTCTATCTCGCTCCCGTCGGCGCGGCGAAAGCGGGTCTCGAAGGATTGGGAAACGGCGCCGCCTTCGGTGAGCGCCCGCTGTCGGGCGAGGGTCTCGTCCAGCCGATCCGGCGACCAATAGGGCATCGGCGGGGAACGCCCGACGAGTTCGGCGGCCGGCCAGCCGACAAGGTTGCAGAAGGCCGAATTCACATAAAGTACGCGCCCGTCATGGTCCTTGGCCCTCAGCCCGACCGTGAGGCTCTCCTCCATCGATCGGCGAAACGCCATTTCGCCTTCGAGCCGCTGTTCGGCGCGCCGTCGTCGCTGCGCGCTTCGATAGAGGGTGAGCAATGCGAGGATGGCGAAGATCGCCAGTCCGGCGATCACGGCGACGAGAAGCGTGTTCACGAAGGCCACCGGTGGGTCATAGGACGCGATCCGCAGAACCGTGCCAGGCAGCGGCGGGTCGAAACTGATCGTATGAGTCGGGTTTTGCGGATCGGGCGTGCGTTTGGCACGCCTGGCGATTACGATGCCCCCGGCGTCGGCGAGTTCAACGCTGTATTGCTCGGCGATCCACCAGGGAATGTGTCGCTCGAGCATCAGCGGAACCGAAATAGTCGCCGTGACGATACCTGCACCGCCTTGCAGCAACACGCCCATGGTGAAGCGCTGTGCTCCGACGGTGCTGAATACGGGCCGGGCGGAAACCGCGCGCGATTGCACCATACGGTCGACAAGCCGCTGGTCCGGCGTACTGTCGAGCCCCGGTACCGCCCGCAACACGCCACCCGTCGCATCATGCCATACGATCGACAGCACTTCCGGGTTGTTGGCGATATGGATCCGAGCGCGCGCGTCGAGCACATCCGCCGGCGTTCCTCCGGAGGCTTCGAGCGCCAGTCGCACGAGCAGGTCCTCGTCCACCGAAAGCTGGAAGCGCAGGGTCTGCTCCACCCACAGCGCATCGGTGGCGAGCTTGGTGCGCGCCTGCTCGGCCTCGCTGCGGCTGACGATCCAGACGAGGGCCGCCACAAGCACGACCAATGCCACGATGGCCGCAAGCGGCACCAGCGACAGAAGATCGGTCCGCCCGCCTTGCTCCTTGACGTCCGTCGACCAAGGATCCTCCCCGGGTTCAGTTCCTTCACGCTCTTTCAGTGCGACCACCTCCCCTTGATCGCCAGGCCGCTTCTTCGATTTTTTCTGGTCGGACCTGTCGATTGTGGAAACCCACAATAGCGGCTAGGCGCAAAGGCTGGCAAGGAGAGGCATCGCGCTAGGAGGCGTGAATAGAGGAGGAGAAAATATGCTGACGCGTCGTTCTTTTGCCCGACTGGCCGGGGCTGCCGCCCTTGCGCTCACCGTTGCAATGCCCGCCTGGGCCGAGCCGGTCGTCATTAAATTCAGCCATGTCGTCGCGCCGGATACGCCGAAGGGCAAGGGTGCCGAGAAGTTCAAAGAGCTTGCCGAGAAATACACTGATGGCGCAGTGAAGGTTGAGGTCTATCCGAATAGTCAGCTCTACAAGGACAAGGAAGAGCTCGAGGCTTTGCAGCTTGGCGCGGTGCAGATGCTCGCCCCCTCGCTTGCCAAGTTCGGGCCCCTTGGCGTCCAGCAGTTCGAGGTCTTCGACCTGCCGTTTCTGATGAATGGCTACGACGATCTGCGCAAGATCACCGATGGAGAGATCGGTAAGTCGCTGCTGTCGAAGCTTGAGGACAAGGGCATTACGGGGCTTGCCTATTGGGACAACGGCTTCAAGATCATGTCGGCCAATTCGCCGCTGAATACCCCCGACGATTTCCTTGGCCTGAAGATGCGCATCCAGTCCTCGAAGATTCTCGAGGCGCAGATGCAGGCACTCGGTGCCGTCCCGCAGGTGATGGCGTTCTCGGAAGTCTACCAGGCGCTCCAGACCGGCGTCGTCGACGGCACGGAAAATCCGCCGTCGAACATGTATACCCAAAAGATGCACGAGGTGCAGAAGCACGCGACCGTCTCCAATCATGGCTATCTCGGCTATGCGGTTATCGTGAACAAGGCCTTCTGGGACGGACTCGATCCGGCAATCCGCGAGAAGCTTTCCCAGGCGATGGCCGAGTCAACGGTCTATGCGAATTCCATCGCCAAGCAGGAAAACGAGGCGGCGCTCGCTGCCATGAAAGCGGCGGGAAAGACGGATTTCCACGAACTCAGCGAGGACCAGCGCGCCGAATGGGTTGAAGCCTTGAAGCCGGTTTATGAGCAGGTGGCCGGACGTATCGGAGCCGACCTGATCGAGCAGGTCCGCTCCGTTCTCGGTACCACCAACTGATCTCCGTTCAGCTCGCGGGGGCGTGACCTACGTCGCGTCCCCTTTTTCATCGAGGTTCGCCATGACTCTGCGCATCCTCGACCGCTTCGAAGAAATTTTGATCTCCGTGCTCATGGCTTTGGCCGTGGCGCTGATATTCGTCGCGGTCCTGCACCGATTTTCGATTGGATTTGCAGCCGACATCGTCGGTTTCGCCCGCACCAACGAAATGCCCGCCCTCATGGATTTCGCACGCTCGTTCTACAAGACGGTGAATGCGATCAAGCTCACCTGGGCCCAGGAGGCCTGCATCTACCTCTTCGTCTGGATGGCCAAGTTCGGCGCGGCCTACGGCGTGCGGGTCGGCATCCATGTCGGCGTCGATATCCTTGTCGAGCGTCTCACGGGGGCGACGCGTCGGCTCGTCACCATAGTCGCCATGTCCGGCGGGGTTCTGTTCACCGCAATCATCACCTGGATCGGTAGCGACTTCGTCTATCACGTCGCGAAGGGCGGTCAGACCTCGCCGGATCTCGAAATCCAGATGTGGCTCGTCTATCTCGCCGTTCCGCTTGGTTCGGCACTGATGTGCTTCCGTTTTGTCCAGGCGCTCTGGCTCTACGTCACCACCGGCTTCATCGCGCATCATGACCATGGCGCCGTGGAAGGACTCGAAGAAGAGGCCGAGGATCTTTCCAAGGGAGCTCATGCATGACCGCGCTTCTGATCTTTGCGATCCTTGCGATCCTGCTCGTCACCGGCATGCCCGTCTCCATCGCGCTGGGGCTGACGGTCTTCGCCTTCCTCTTTGGTTTCACCAACATCCCGATGGACTCGATCGCGTTGAAGCTGTTCACGGGTATCGAGAAATTCGAGATCATGGCGATCCCGTTCTTCATCCTGGCGGGTAACTTCCTCACGCATGGCGGGGTCGCCA
>JAPSJG010000367.1 GCA_031178305.1 Sinorhizobium sp. | reverse complement strand
GCAGGCGGCGCTGCAGAAGGCTGCCGACGATGCCGCCGAATTCGGCCGCCAGAACCAGCTCAAGAAGGAGGACGAACTCGTCGCATTTCTTAAAGAGAAGGGGCTGGACATCTACGAACCGGATCTCCCGGCTTTCCGCGACCACGTGCAGAAAATGTTCCTGGAAAGCGAATTCGCCACCGCATGGCCTGCCGGCATGCTGGACAAGATCAACGCGCTCGCGGGCTGACGCAACCAAGCCGCATCCGGGTCTTGCTTTCCGGATGCGGAACTCGTCCTGGAGACCCCGATGTCCGGCATATCCAAATGGCTGCGAAGAGGGGCCGAAGCCGTCGGCGCTTTGATGATGCTGGCCCTCTTCGCCACCTTCCTGCTGCAGATATTCTCACGCTACGTCATGGACCAGCCTTTCGGCTGGACACTGGAGCTCTGCCTGATCCTATGGGTGTGGATCGTTTTCTTTGGCTGCGCTTTCTTTGTGCGCAACGAGGACCACATTACTTTCGATCTCCTGTACCGGTCGGCTTTGCCTGGTCCCCGCCGTGTCATGGCCGCAATCTCGGCCCTGGCGATCGTCGCGGGCCTTTCGTGGTCCCTAGTGCCCACCTGGGACTGGATCGATTTCCTCCGCATCAAGAGGAGCCCGACGCTGCGCGTGCCCATGCGCGACGTCTATTTCATCTACGCAGTGTTTCTCGTCGCCGTGATCTCCGCCTATGCCTGGAGGCTTGTCCGGATATTGAAGGACGGGGCCGTCGACGAGGACCGGCCCGAATATGATGAGGCCCGGCTGTGAGCGTTGCTCTTTCCCTTTGCCTCCTGGCGATACTGGTGCTCGCCGCCATCGGCACCCCCGTTGCTTATTCCATTCTGGTCGGGTCCATTGTTTATCTCGCGGTGAAAGGGCAGGATGTCGCCATCGCCGGCGAGCAGATGGCCTCCGGCCTCTATGACAGTTTCGTCCTGCTCGCGGTACCGCTCTTCATCGTTGCCGCCAACATCATGAATGCAGGGACGATTTCCGAGCGGCTCCTGAAATTCTGCGTGGCGACCGTCGGGCGGTTCCGTGGCGGGCTCGGCCATGTGAACGTCGTCTCGTCGATCATCTTCTCCGGCATGTCGGGTTCGGCGGTCGCCGATGCGGCGGGTGTCGGGCGCATCGTCACCGAAATGATGCGGAAAAGCGGCCACTATTCGCGCGGCTATGCGGCGGCGCTGACGGCGGCGTCCGCAACGATCGGCCCGATCATTCCCCCGTCAATCCCGATGGTGCTTTATGCGCTCGTTTCCAACACTTCCGTCGGTTACCTCTTCCTCGGCGGGGTTACTCCAGGGCTGTTGATGGGCGTGATGCTGATGGGCATGAACATCCTTTATGCTCACCGGCGCGGCATTTCTGCCGACGAGGCGGTGCCTCTCAGCGAAATTCCGCGGCTCACCATCCAGGCCTTTCCTGTTCTGCTGATGCCCGCGATCCTGCTTTACGGCATCTATGGCGGCATCGCCACGCCGACGGAAGCCGCGGCGATAGCGGCGGCTTATGCGCTGCTGCTGGCAACCGTGTTCTATCGGTCGCTGACGCTCAAGGCCTTTTACCAGGTTCTTGTCGACAGTGCCCGCCCGTCCGCCGCCGTGGGTCTCGTTATCGGCGGCGCACTGGTGCTGAACTATATCGTCGCCTCGGAAAATATCGGCACGACGATTGCCCAGGCACTTACCGGCATCAACGTTTCGCCGCTCGCATTCATGTTCGGGATCAATCTGCTGCTGCTCGTCCTCGGCTGCGTGCTCGACGCCTCGACGATCATCCTGGTCATCATTCCGCTGTTTATTCCCACCTGCCGGGAACTCGGCATCGACCTCGTCTATTTCGGTGTTGTCGCGGTAGTGAACACCATGATCGGCCTGGTCACCCCACCTTACGGAATCCTGCTCTTCGTCATCAATGCGACGACGCGCATTCCCCTCGTCGAGATCATTCGAGAAATCTGGGCCTTCATCGGGGCACTTATCTTCGCGCTGATCCTGATGATCCTTTTCCCCGACATCATTCTCTGGCTGCCGAAGCTCTTTGGCTATGCTGGGTGAATCATGGAGTCTCAAGTGACCAAACGCGTAGCCGGCATTATCCCCGTCATGATCACCCCCTTCGGGCCTGACGGCAAAATCGATTGGGATGGCTATGAGGCCCTCATCGAATGGTACATCGACAACGGGTCAGAGGCGCTTTTCGCCGCCTGTCAGTCCTCGGAGATGCGGTTTCTGTCGCTCGAAGAACGGGTCGATCTGTCGCGCTTCGCGGTCGAAAAGGTTGCCGGCCGCATTCCGGTCGTCTCGTCCGGGCATGTTGCGGACAGTCTCGACGACCAGATCGCGGAACTGACGGCCATTGCCGAAACGGGGCCGGATGCGGTGATCCTCGTCACCAACCGGCTCGCGGCGGAGATGGGCGGCGCAGTGGACGTTCGCGCCTCATTTGATGCTCTGCTCGCAGCCCTGCCGAAGGGCGTACCACTCGGCCTGTACGAATGCCCGGCACCCTATCGTCGTCTGCTCAGCGATGATGAGATCGACTTCTGCGCCCAATCGGGCCGCTTCATCCTGCTCAAGGATGTTTCCTGCGATCTAGAAACCGTCAGACGCAGGGCGAAGATCACCGAAGGCTCGCCTTTTCTCATCTGCAATGCCAATGCCGCGATCGCCTATCCGGCCATGCAGGCAACCGGTGCCGGCTTCTGCGGGGTGATGAACAATTTCCACCCGGATCTTTACCGCTGGTTGCAGGACCATGGGCAGGACCATCCGGAACTCGCCGAGGAACTTTCGATCTTTCTGGTGCTTTCGGCGCAGACGGAGCCGATGGGCTATCCGAAGCTCGCCAAGCTCTACCACCGGCGGCTCGGCACGTTTTCGGGCACATCCAGCCGTGCCGTGCCCTACGACATCCATGAGAAATTCTGGGCACTCGAAACGGTCATCGACCGAATCGTGCAAGGAACGGAAATGTTCCGCGCGAAAATCAACGCGTTAGGCGGCGCTGACGCCTAACCAAAACTTTGCCACCGGAAAGGCCGCGATCTTGCGCCGACCACTGCATGGGCCATGGCGTGATTGACGAAAATCTTCCCGTGAAGATCTTCTCGTCCGGGCTCCATCGTTAGGGCAAGCCTTTGCTTCAGGGACATTGGTCGATGGCAATATCGCTTCAAGCTGAGTCAAGCCAAGTGTAGCCCGATCGTTTTCGCTGGGCAAAGCGCCCCTCCTGTGCAATGTTTTTGTTTTGTTCACTTTTCGCTGGCAGCCTCCCTTCGACCGACATAGGGTGAGGCATGCAAATGACGATTCGCATCATCGGCATCGATCCGGGCTTGAGGCGCACCGGCTGGGGCATCATCGAAACGCTCGGCAATTCGCTGCGCTTCGTCGCCTCCGGCACCGTCACCTCCGACGGCGAGATGGACCTCGCCTCGCGCCTCTGCCAATTGCATGACGGATTGGCGGACGTGGTGCACAGCTTCCAACCGCACGAGGCAGCGGTCGAGCAAACCTTCGTCAACAAGGATGCGACCGCGACCTTGAAGCTCGGCCAAGCACGCGGCATCGCCATGCTGGTGCCGGCGCGGGCCGGATTGCGGGTCGCCGAATACGCGCCGAACGCCGTCAAGAAGGCGGTGATCGGCGTCGGCCATGGCGAGAAGCAGCAGATCCATATGATGCTGAAGGTGCTGATGCCGAAAGCCGAGTTCAAGGGCAACGACGCCGCCGACGCGCTTGCCATCGCCATCTGCCATGCCCATAACCGCCAGGCGATCACCGGCCGACTCGCGGCGCTTGCTGGTTAGGTCATGGGCGTGGAGAGCGGAACGATGGTGACCGGCCATTCCCCTCTGGCTTGGCGGACATCTCCCCACAAGGGGGTAGAATACAAGCGACTAACCTGTCGCTCCGACCGGACGCTTCTCCCAAGTGGAACAATCCGGTGGCGGCGGCGACGGGGCCGCATCTGCTCTCCGCTTGCGGGCCTTGTGGGAGATGGCCGGCGGGCCAGAGGCGGTGTTGTGCCACAAAAGGGCGTGTAGGGAAACGAGAGCAAGATGATCGGTAAACTCAAGGGCACGATCGATGAAATCGGCGAGGATTATGTC
>JAPSJG010000366.1 GCA_031178305.1 Sinorhizobium sp. | reverse complement strand
CGACACCCTGGCTGTGCAGAGCGCCTTCTGTCGAGAGCCGAGCGTCGCTCATGAAATGCTGCCGGCCGCGCTGAAGGTCGCCCGCGTCGGCGGCGACGAGCCATGTGTTCCATTCTCGGCCATCGTCACCATGCAGCATTACATGGTCGCGAAGATCGCGGATCGAGCGGAGCGGGCGCAAGTTGAGGAGCGTCGGGCTTGCGACGGGGAAGAGTTCCAGTCGGCTCCAGAGCCTCGCCCAGCAATCCCCCCAATTGCCGTCACCATAGAGCAGGCAGAGATCGACGTCACGGGAGTGGAGGTTCGCCGCGTCGTTGGAAGCGATCAGCGTCAGTTCGACATCGGGAAATTGCTCGGTGAAACGATGCAGTCGCGGGATCATCCAAAAGGAGAGGAGCGCCGGCACGCAGGTGATCCTGAGCTCGCCGCTTGTCGCTGGACGCGTCATCGCTGCGGTGGCGGCGGCGATCTCGGCAAAAGCGTGCGTGACGGCGGGCAAGAGGAGCGCGCCCTGGGGCGTCAGTCTCAGCCGCTTGCCGCCGCGCTCGAAGAGAGGCGTGTTGAAGGAGAGTTCGAGCGCGCGGATCTGATGGCTGATCGCGCCGTGGGTAACGTTGAGCTCGCGTGCGGCGGCGGAAACCGAGCCGCGCCGGGCGGTCGCCTCGAAGGCACGCAACGGATTCAACGGCGGCAGGCGGCTCGACAATGGCGCTCCGAGGCACGGGTTTATGTGAGTTTTTCTCACGCTAAACGCTATAACAATGTCAATTGATTTTCCAGAAGAATCGTTACGTAATAGGCGGTAACAACGGCAAAAGCCTGGGGAACACAATCGCGCCAGCCCGAACGGCGACATACGCGGAAATGCGCTTGTGCCGCTTACGCTGCGTATGCCCCTGGCCGAAGATACGGAGGCGCTCCTCGCATGGTCTGGGATGAAAAGAAGCTCGGCGAATTGAAGGCGAAATACGGCGAGAGCCATGGCGGCGAGGTCTTCGATCCGGCCTTCCGCAGGATCGCGGACAAGATCTTCACCAAGAGCGGTACGCGGCTTGCGCCCTATTCCGGCGTCCCGACCTTCCTCAGCGCACCCTACATGCCGGTCGATGCCGAGAAACCCGATTTCGGCAATCTTCAGGTCGCGATCGTCGGCATTCCCATGGATCTCGGCGTCACCAACCGCCCCGGCTCGCGCTTCGGACCGCGGGCGCTGCGCGCGATCGAACGCATCGGTCCCTATAACCATGTCCTCGGCTGTGCGCCGGTTCACGATCTCAGGGTGGCCGATATCGGCGACGTGCCGTTTCGCAGTCGCTATCGCCTGGAACTCAGCCACGAGGACATTGAAAAGCGCTTCAATCAGATCGTCGACGCGGGCGTCGCGCCGCTCTCGGTCGGCGGGGACCATTCCATCACCCATCCGATCCTGAAGGCGGTCGGCAAGAAACAGCCGGTCGGCATGATCCATATCGACGCGCATTGCGACACCGGAGGCGCCTATGATCTCACCAAGTTCCACCACGGCGGCCCCTTCCGCAATGCGGTGCTTGATGGCGTGCTCGATCCGACGCGCGTGATCCAGATCGGCATTCGTGGCTCGGCGGAGTATCTTTGGGAGTTCTCCTATGAGTCCGGCATGACGGTGATCCATGCGGAGGAGGTGAGCGGACTCGGCATTCCGGCGATCATAAAGAAGGCGAAGGAGATAGTCGGCAATGGTCCGACCTATCTTTCGTTCGACATCGACAGCGTCGACCCGGCCTTTGCGCCTGGAACAGGCACGCCCGAGGTGGGCGGCCTCACGACCCGCGAGGTGCTCGAACTGATCCGCGGGTTGAAGGGCATCAATCTCGTCGGCGGGGACGTGGTGGAGGTGGCGCCGCAATATGACGCGACGACCAATACGGCCCACGCCGGCGCTCAGGTCCTCTTCGAAATCCTGAGCCTGATGGTCTTCAGTCCGGCGATCACAGGCAAGCGCTGAAAGGGACGGCGGGGTCGCGTCGATCGTGTCCGAAGGGGTATGATGTCGCAATTCGCAGCCGGGGTGACCGGAACCCGGAACATACAGAGAAAACAAAGAAAACAACAACAGGGAACGCGGCGAGTGCCGTAAAAACGAAGGAGACAGGCGATGAACATCAATTCCATCAAGCGCCGCACGCTGCTGGGAGCGGGGCTTGCCGGTGCAGCGGCGCTGGCGATGCCGACGGTGCTGAGAGCGCAGGATCGTTCACTGAAGGTCGGCGTCTATGGCGGCTACTTCAAGGACTCGTTCGACAAGAACATCTTCGCTGAATTCACCAAGGCCACGGGAATCGCGATCGAGTCGGTGGCCGAGCCGACCGGCGAGGCCTGGCTGGTCCAGCTCGAGCAGGCTGCCCGCGCCGGCCAGGCGCCGGCCGACCTTTCGATGATGTCGCAGGTGGCAATGCTGAGGGGCCAGTCGACCGAGCTCTGGACGCCGATCGACATGTCGAAGATCAAGGATGCATCGAATCTGCTCGACCGGTTCATCAACAAGTATCCGGACGGCCGGGTTGCCGGCGTCGGGGCGGTTTCCTGGTACATCACCCTCGTCACCAACACCAATGTCTATAAGGAGCCACCGACCTCCTGGGCTGCTCTGTGGGACCCTGCGAATGCCGACAAGCTCGGCCTCCTGGCGCTGGTTTCCAACTCCTTCCTGCTAGAAGTAACCGCCAAGACCTTCATGGGCGGCACCAACGCGCTCGACACGGAAGAGGGCATTCTGAAGGCGTTCGAGAAGCTTGCAGAGGTGAAGCCGAACGTCAGGCTCTGGTACCGGGACGAGGCGCAGTTCGAGCAGGCGCTGAAGTCGGGCGAAATCCCGATGGGCCAATACTACCACGACGTCACCGGGCTTGCGGCGGCCGAAGGCCATCCGGTGCGCTCCACCTTCCCGAAGGAAGGCGGCATTCAGGATTCGGGTTGCTGGGCGCTGTCGCGCGCCTCGCAGAAGGTAGAGGAGGCGCATATCTTCATCGACTACATGTGCCAGCCCGCGATCCAGGCGACGCTGTCGCGCAAGGTCGGCACTGCGCCCACGGTAAAGCGCGAGTCGACGGACCTGACGGAAAAGGAATTTGCGGCCGTGTCGTCGGAAATCGAGCCGATCGTTCCGCGCTACGATCTCTACCAGACGAAATCGGATTGGCTGAATCAGAAGTGGACGGAACTGATCGTCGGCTGATGCGGTTTCGCCCCTACCGCACCGCGAGTCTTATCAGACGCGCAAAGGTCGCCATCGAGGTCGATTTAAGGAGACATGCAGTAGTCTTCCGCTCCCGGTGCTGGGGCGGGAGCTGCCGGCGTGTCCCTTAATTCGCCAGCGGTTTAGGGGTAAGTTTATGCAGCAGAAACGCGAAAGCGACCGCAGCGAGGATGCGTCCGAGAGTACGCACGGGCTGACGGAACGGGGAACTCATGTCGGGACTTGTCCTTCAAAATGTCGTCAAGGAATTTGGCGCCTTCCGGGCCGTCAATGACGTCAACTTGGCGGTGCCGCACGGCACCTTCGTCTGCATGCTCGGTCCGTCCGGCTGCGGCAAGACCACGTTGCTCAGGATGATCGCAGGGCTCGACCTGCCGACCTCCGGAGCCATCCGGCTCGACGGTGAGGACATCACCCGGGTGCCGACGCATAAACGCAATCTTGGCATGGTGTTTCAATCGCTGGCGCTGTTTCCGCACCTGACGGTCGGCGAGAACATTGCCTATTCCTTGCGCATCCGCAGGGCGCCGAAGGAGGAGCAGAAGAAGCGCGTCGACGAACTCCTGTCGCTGATTCATCTGCCCGGCTATGCCGACCGACCCGTATCCAAGCTCTCCGGCGGCCAGCGCCAGCGCGTGGCGATCGCCAGGGCGCTTGCGATCTCGCCGAAGCTCTTCCTGCTGGACGAGCCGCTGTCCGCGCTCGATGCCAAGCTGCGCGAGGCGATGCAGGTGGAACTCCGGCAATTGCAGCAGAAGCTCGCCATCACGACGATCGTCGTCACGCATGACCAGCGCGAGGCGATGACCATGGCCGACACCGTCGTCGTGATGAACGGCGGCGAAATCCGCCAGGTCGCCTCGCCGATCGAGATCTATCGCCGACCGGCCGACAGTTTCGTCGCCGATTTCATCGG
>JAPSJG010000365.1 GCA_031178305.1 Sinorhizobium sp. | reverse complement strand
CTCCCCTGCAAGCGCAGCCGGTGCCGTCGGTCTCATCGAACCAGCTGCCCGATCCTTCGACCAGCACCGCGCAGTTCCCGGCGGCTCCCAGCGGCACTGCGGCCGGTGCGCCGGGCGGTACGGAGGTTGCTGCTGCGACCAGCGCGCTCGACGTGACGAAGGAATCGATGGTCGGAAGCTGGCGCGTCTCGAGCGCCGGCAGTTCCTGCGACATGTTCCTGACGCTGACGAATCTCGGCAGCGGCTCTCGCGGCGGCACGCGCGGCTGCGCCGGCGAGCTGACGACGATGGGCTCCTGGGAAGTGGCCGGCAAGCAGGTCGTTCTCAAGGACCGGAACGGCAATGCGATTGCGCGCCTCTACAAGACCGCCGATGCGCGCTTCGACGGCTCGACCAACAGCGGTCAACCGGTCAGCCTCAGCCGCTAAGAGAATCGCGGTCGGCTCGTGCCGGTCGTCGAAGCGGCCTGCAGCCGGTGCGGCCGTCTCAGCTTCTCGCTTCTGCATGGTTCATTCGATCGGAGCCGATAGACCATGCAGCGGCTCAAAAAGTTGCAGCCTTCATTCTGCGCTCGAGAAGACGTGTGGTGCTGCAAGTAACGGCTCCTGCCTCATGGATGCACCGTGCTCAATCCTGACGACAGCATTCTTCACAAGCTTGAAACACTCGTTGCGGCCGGCGAGCGCCAGCACGATTCCGCCCAAAGCGCGATCGCAAGGCGGCTCGACCATCTGGCGGCGGAGCTGCTCGCCAGCCGCCCGTCGCGCAAGGGCAACGCGCTCGGCTGGCTCTTCGCCGCGCGCAAGAAGGACCAGCCGCCCGTCAAGGGGCTCTACATCCACGGAGGTGTGGGTCGCGGCAAGACCATGCTGATGGACATGTTCTTCGACGCGGTGCCGATCGAGCGCAAGCGTCGCGCCCATTTTCATGAATTTATGACGGATGTGCACGAGCGCATCTATAAACATCGCCAGAAGCTCAAGAATGGCGAAACGAAACAGGGCGATCCGATCCCCCCCGTTGCCTCGGAGCTCTTCGCCGAGGCGCGGCTCCTGTGCTTCGACGAATTTTCGGTCACCGACATTGCCGATGCCATGATCCTGGCACGCCTCTTCGGCGAGCTCTTCGCGAAGGGTTGCGTGCTCGTGGCGACCTCCAATGTGGAGCCAGACAACCTCTATCGCGACGGCCTCAATCGCGGCCTCTTTCTCCCCTTCATCGATCTCCTGAAGGCGAATGCCGAGATCATCTCCCTCGATACGGAAACGGATTATCGCCTCAACAGAACGGACGGGCATCCGGTCTGGCTGGCGCCGCTCGGGCCCGATACGGAAGCGGCCATGGACCGCGCCTGGTACGTTGAGACGGGCGGCTCCCCAGTCACCTCAACCGAGATCGGCCGCAAGGGCCGGAAGATCCGCGTGCCTGCAGCCGCCGGGCACAGCGCCCGCTTCACCTTCGCCGACCTCTGTGCAGAGCCGCTAGGCGCAGCCGATTACCTCGCGATCCTCTCGCAGTACAAGACGATCTTCGTCGACCACGTTCCACATCTCGGGCCGCATAGGCGCAACGAGACGAAGCGGTTCATCATTCTCGTCGACGCGCTTTACGACCAGGGCGCCCGTCTCTTTGCATCGGCGGTTGCCGAACCACAGCACCTTCTGACCTCCAAAAAGGGTACGGAGGGCTTCGAGTTCGACCGCACCGTCTCCCGCCTCATCGAGATGCAGAGCGCGGACTATGCCGCCCAACATCCGGGAAACCTTACCGTCCGGTGACAGAATAGTGGCAAAAAACCTTACGTTTACGTAAGAACTTTATCGTTTAACCGATTGAATTTGTTCTGTCCAAAAGTATCGATTGATATTTTACCATTTGCCGTTTAAGGGCTTTTCCCCGAAGGTTTGGCGTTTGCCGCGTTTCAGGCCTCGATCATGGATCACAAGGGAAGCACTTTCATGGCGCGCAACAAGATCGCACTTATTGGTTCAGGGATGATTGGTGGCACGCTGGCGCATCTCGCCGGCCTCAAGGAGTTGGGCGATATCGTCCTCTTCGACATCGCCGACGGCATCCCCCAGGGTAAGGGCCTCGACATCGCCCAGTCGTCGCCGGTCGAGGGGTTCGATGCATCGCTGACGGGCGCCAGCGACTATGCGGCTATCGAAGGCGCCGATGTCTGCATCGTCACCGCCGGCGTGCCGCGCAAGCCCGGCATGAGCCGTGACGATCTGCTCGGCATCAACCTGAAGGTGATGGAACAGGTCGGCGCCGGCATCAAGAAATACGCTCCGAACGCGTTCGTCATTTGCATCACCAACCCGCTCGACGCCATGGTCTGGGCGCTGCAGAAATTCTCCGGCTTGCCGAAGAACAAGGTCGTCGGCATGGCCGGCGTTCTTGACTCGTCGCGCTTCCGCCTTTTCCTCGCGCAGGAGTTCAACGTTTCGGTCAAGGACGTCACAGCCTTCGTGCTCGGCGGCCATGGCGATACAATGGTGCCGCTCGCGCGCTACTCGACCGTTGCCGGCATCCCGCTGCCGGACCTCGTGCAGATGGGCTGGACCACCAAGGAAAAACTCGACCAGATCATTCAGCGCACCCGTGACGGCGGCGCGGAAATCGTCGGCCTGTTGAAGACCGGCTCGGCCTATTACGCGCCGGCCGCTTCCGCGATCGAGATGGCCGAAGCCTACCTCAAGGACAAGAGACGCGTGCTTCCCTGTGCGGCCTATCTCTCCGGGCAGTACGGCGTCAAGGACATGTATGTCGGCGTTCCGACCGTTATCGGTGCCGGCGGCGTCGAGCGCATCATCGAGATCGACCTCAATAAGGGCGAGAAGGAAGCTTTCGACAAGTCGGTCGCGGCCGTCGCCGGCCTTTGCGAAGCCTGCATCAACATCGCGCCCAGCCTGAAGTAACCGCCGTCCGGCCTATCAGACAGGAAAGAACCCATGAATATTCATGAATACCAGGCCAAGGCTCTCTTGAAGAGCTATGGCGCGCCGGTCGCGGAAGGTGTCGCGATCTTCTCCGCCGACGAAGCCGAGGCGGCCGCCAAGAAGCTGCCCGGACCGCTTTACGTCGTGAAGAGCCAGATTCATGCCGGCGGCCGCGGCAAAGGCAAGTTCAAGGAACTCGGGCCCGACGCCAAGGGCGGCGTGCGCTTGGCGAAGTCCGTCGAAGAAGTCATCGCCAATGCCAAGGAGATGCTTGGCAACACGCTGGTGACCAAGCAGACCGGCCCGGCCGGCAAGCAGGTCAACCGCCTCTATATCGAGGACGGCGCCGACATCGACCGCGAACTTTATCTTTCGATCCTCGTCGACCGCTCCGTCGGCCGCGTCGCCTTCGTCGTCTCGACCGAAGGCGGGATGGATATCGAAGCGGTTGCCGAGCACACGCCGGAAAAGATCGTCACTGTGGCGATCGATCCGGAAAAGGGTGTCACGGCCGAGGACCTGAAGACTCTTGCCGCCGCGCTCAAGCTCGAAGGTGAAGCCCGCGCCGACGGTGAAAAACTCTTCCCGATCCTCTACAAGGCTTTCGTCGAGAAGGACATGAGCCTGCTCGAGGTCAATCCGCTGATCGTCATGAAGAACGGCCGCCTGCGCGTGCTCGACGCCAAGGTCTCCTTCGACGGCAATGCGCTCTTCCGCCATGAGGACATCCTCGCACTGCGCGACAAGACGGAAGAGGACGAGAAGGAAATCGAGGCTTCCAAATATGACCTCGCCTATGTCGCCCTTGACGGCAATATCGGCTGCATGGTGAACGGCGCCGGCCTTGCCATGGCGACCATGGACATCATCAAGCTCTATGGGGCCGAGCCCGCGAACTTCCTCGACGTCGGCGGCGGCGCTTCCAAGGAGAAGGTGACGCACGCCTTCAAGATCATCACGGCCGATCCGGCGGTAAAGGGCATCCTGGTCAACATCTTCGGCGGCATCATGAAGTGCGATGTCATTGCCGAGGGCGTGCTGGCAGCGGTCAAGGAAGTCGGCCTCAAGGTGCCGCTCGTCGTGCGCCTCGAAGGCACCAATGTCGAACTTGGCAAGAAGATCATCAATGAATCGGGCCTCAACGTCATTTCCGCCGATGATCTGGACGACGCCGCCCAGAAGATCGTTGCAGCCGTCAAGGGAGCCTGAGGTTTAA
>JAPSJG010000364.1 GCA_031178305.1 Sinorhizobium sp. | reverse complement strand
CGGATCGCCGAAAGCGCCCCGAAGAGCGGATTGGCCGAGGTCATCTCTATGCCGCCGACGAATTCAAGCTTGCCGAAGGTCGTCGCTTCCGAGCCGACCTTGAACTCAGTTATCTGCCGGCTGCGGACCGAGAAGGTCTCGCGCAGTGCCTCGGCCTGCGTGGCGGCAACCGATGTCAGCAGGAACAGGACGGCTAGTGTGCAACGAAGCATCGGAAACCTGTGGGGAGAGAGGACGGCCAGGACTGACAAAGCGGTGACGGCCATAGCGGGCGGATCTGCGGCGGCCCCCCTCATCCAGCCCGGCGCAGGTGTCGGATGCGGCCGCGACCGTTCTCCTCCTCGAAAAGAGCCGCGAGCTGTTCCGTCATCGCGCCGGCCAGTTCGTCCGCATCGACAATGGTCACAGCGCGGTGATAGTAGCGCGTTACGTCGTGGCCGATGCCGATTGCCAGGAGTTCGACCGGCGAGCGGGTCTCGATCTGCTCGATCACGGCGCGCAGGTGACGTTCGAGATAGTTGCCCGGGTTCACCGACAGCGTCGAATCGTCGACCGGTGCACCGTCCGAGATCATCATCAGGATGCGCCGCTGCTCTGGCCGGCCGATCAGCCGATCATGCGCCCACATCAGCGCCTCGCCGTCTATATTCTCCTTGAGGAGCCCCTCGCGCATCATCAGGCCGAGATTGCGGCGCGCGCGGCGCCAGGGCGCGTCGGCGGATTTGTAGATGATGTGGCGCAGATCGTTGAGACGGCCCGGCGCTTGCGGCTTGCCACCGCCAAGCCATTTCTCCCGCGATTGCCCGCCCTTCCAGGCCTTGGTGGTAAAGCCGAGGATCTCGACTTTGACGCCGCAGCGCTCGAGTGTGCGGGCGAGGATATCCGCGCAGGTGGCGGCGACCGTGATCGGCCGGCCTCGCATCGAGCCGGAATTGTCGATCAGCAGCGTCACGACCGTGTCGCGGAAATTCGTGTCCTTCTCCCGCTTGAACGAAAGCGGCTGCATCGGATCGATGATCACCCGCTGCAGGCGGGCGGTGTCGAGATAGCCCTCCTCGAGGTCGAACTCCCAGGAGCGGTTCTGCTGTGCCATCAGACGGCGCTGCAGGCGATTGGCCAGGCGTCCGACGGCCCCCTGCAGGTGGGCGAGCTGCTTGTCGAGGAAAGCGCGCAGGCGATCGAGTTCGGCCTCTTCGCAAAGCTCCTCGGCCGCGACTGTCTCGTCGAACTCCTTCGTGTAGACGGTGTAGTCGACCTTCTCGTTGAAGTCCGCGAAAGGATGGCTCGGGCGCTTGACCTCGCCGGGGGTCTCGCTCTCCTCGTCGCCTTCGTCCTGAAGATCGTCCTCGGAGATCTCGGCACCGTCCATCTCGCCTTGTTCCATCTGCTCCTCGGCAGACTGGTTTTCTTCGGCGGGGGCTGCGTCTGTGCCCTCCTCCTCCTCGCTGGCGTTCTCGTCCCGCTGCTCGCTGCGCGGCTGGTCCTCGTCGGTTTGGCTTTCCTGATCGTCCGGCTCGATATCCTCTTCGCCGTATTTCTCGGCGACGTCCATCGAAGCCAGCATGTCGCGCACGACCCGGGCGAAGGCCTGCTGGTCGTCGATCGCGGCCGCCAGGTTGCGCATATCGGCGGAAGCCTTCTGCTCGATGAAATCGCGCCAAAGGTCGAGCACCTTGCCGGCGGAAGCCGGCGGTCTCTCGCCCGTCAGCTTCTCGCGCACGAGAAGCGCCACCGCCTCTTCGAGCGGCGCATCCGACTGGTTTTCGATCGCCGCGAAATTCGCCTTGGCATATTTCTCGTCGATCATCGAGGAGAGATTGGCCGCGACACCGGGCATGCGCAGCGCCCCGATCGCCTCCACGCGTGCCTGCTCGACGGCGTCAAAGATTGCCCGCGCGTCCGCCCCCTGCGGCGACATCGTCGCATGGATGCGGTCGTCGTGGCACGCCTTGCGCAACGCCATCGAGTCGCCGAGGCCGCGCGCCACCGCAAGCTCTTGCCGCGTCGGGCGCTTGGAAAGCTCAGGCAGGCGGATGCGTTCGCCCGTCATCCCCGGCCGCTCGTTGGCGAAGGCGACCTCAAGCTCCGCATCGCCGGCAATGGAGCGGACGCAGCCGGAAAGCGCCCGCTTGAACGGTTCGGCGGCGTTCTCTCTCGTTTGCGGCTTCGCCTTGGAGTTCGAGCTCACGACTATTTCCCATCCAACTTGTGACGAAGCGATCAGGCCGTGGCTTCCAGCACGATATTGGCAGCGCTTTCCTTCAGTTCCACGCCGAAGGCGCGCTGGTAGTGCTCGGCGACGAGGGGCCGCTCCAGTTCGTCGCACTTGTTGAGGAAAGTGATGCGGAAGGCGAATGCGACGTCGCCGAAGATATGGGCGTTCTCCGCCCAGGTGATTACCGTGCGCGGGCTCATCACCGTCGAGAGATCGCCGTTGATGAAAGCGGCGCGCGTGAGATCCGCGACGCGCACCATCTTCGATACGGTCTCGCGGCCCTTGTCGGCGGTAAAGCCCTTGACCTTGGCGGCGACGATGTCGACTTCCTTGTCGTGCGGCAGATAGTTGAGCGTCGTGACGATCGACCAGCGGTCCATCTGCGCCTGGTTGATCTGCTGCGTGCCGTGATAGAGACCGGTCGTGTCGCCGAGGCCGATCGTGTTGGCGGTCGCGAACAGACGGAAGGCCGGGTGCGGGCGAATGACGCGGCTCTGGTCGAGGAGCGTCAGCCGGCCAGAGGATTCGAGCACGCGCTGGATGACGAACATGACGTCCGGGCGGCCGGCGTCGTATTCGTCGAAGACGAGCGCGACATTGTGCTGATAGGCCCAGGGCAGGATACCATCCTTGAACTCCGTCACCTGCAGCCCGTCCTTGACGACGATCGCATCCTTGCCGACGAGGTCGATACGGCTCACATGGCTGTCGAGGTTGATGCGCACGCACGGCCAGTTGAGCCTTGCCGCCACCTGCTCGATATGGGTCGATTTGCCGGTGCCGTGATAGCCGGCAACCATGACGCGCCGGTTGTGGGCAAAGCCTGCAAGAATGGCGAGCGTCGTTTCGCGGTCGAAGAGGTAGTCCGGATCAAGATCAGGCACATAGGCATCGCCCTTCGAATAGGCGGGGACGCGCAAATCCGTGTCAATGCCGAGAACCTCCCGGACTGATATCGTCGTGTCGGGGAGGTTGGAAATGTCGAGGTCAATCTTGCTCATCATGTCTCCAGAGCGGCCGCCGGACGGCACCCGCGCATTCGCCTGCAAATAGTGCTTCTGTCTTAATCCGCGTTGCTAGCAGAAACCAGCCTGTTTTAACAATTGGTAGGCTTGAATAACGGCCCGAAAGCGGTCTTCCGAGCCCCTGTCGCCGCCATTGGCATCGGGATGGTGTTTCTTGACGAGATCCTTGTAGGCCGCCTTGATATCGGCAGCAGTTGCCGACGCCGCAAGCCCGAGCGTCTCGAAGGCCTTGGCCTCGAGCGTCTTCAGTTTACGCAACCGTGGTTCATGCCGAGCCTGCCGAGACCGCGTCTCGTTGAAGAAGCCGAACGGATCGCGCATGCGCGCCTGTGCGCCGGCGCTGCCGGAGCGCATCTGCGACTGCGTGGGGCCATTGCGGGCGTTCTTGTTCACCCCGACTGTCCATGTGGGACGATGGCCGGTGACGGCCTCCTTCTGGTAGCGTGCTACCTCCGTGTCGGAGAGACCGGAGAAGTAATTGTATCCCTTGTTGTATTCCTTCACATGCTCGAAACAGAAGAGGAAATATTCGCCCTCGGCGTTGCGGCCGACGGGAGCCCGATGCACGCCCGTCTTGTCGCAGCCGTCCCACTGGCACACGGGCTGAGACGCCTCGACGCGCGCCTCTCGTCTCGGGCGCGTGCGAATACGGTCGAAGTATTTTGAATCGAGTTTCATGGGGCACATTATGGGGGTTGCGACAGGTCACAACAAGAATTGACAAAGCGGAATGTTGCTGGCTTTTTGCAGGTATTTTGCACCGTCGAGGCAATCGTGCCGCAGGTTCGCAGCAAACAGGGAAATGGGACGGAAGCATGTCGCTCCAGAGCCGGATCGAGCAAAAGCTTGTGGAGGCCTTCCACCCCGAACGGCTGTCGGTCATTAATGAGAGCCATCTCCATGCCGGTCACCAGCCGGGCTT
>JAPSJG010000363.1 GCA_031178305.1 Sinorhizobium sp. | reverse complement strand
GGACGGATTACAGTTTGGAACAATTCCAAAAAACGGAAAAACATACGAGCGCGGTCAACTTCACCCTTTCCCCGGTTGACTGCCTGCGTTGGCGCGGTAAGAAATATGATCGGCTTGGTTAAGTTTAAAAGCAAGAAATGGAGAGAGCACCCATGCATGTCTCGAAAGCGCTGATCGGCACCCTGTCGGTGGCTAGCTTCCTCGCCTTCTCGGCACCGGCGCGCGCCGACGGCGAAGTCAATATCTATTCCTACCGGCAGCCCGACCTGATAAAGCCGCTGCTCGACGCCTTCACCAAAGAGACCGGCATCGCGGCCAATGTGCTCTTCCTCGACAAAGGCCTGGTCGAGCGCATCCAGGCGGAAGGCGCAAACTCTCCGGCCGACGTTATCCTGACCGTGGACATCAGCCGCCTGACGGAGGCGAAGGATGGGGATGTGACCCAGCCGCTCGTCAGCGAGACGATCAATAAGGATATCCCGGCGCACTTCCGCGATCCGGATGGCAATTGGTTCGGCCTCACGACGCGCGGCCGTGTCGTCTATGCGTCCAAGGACCGCGTCGCCCAGAACGACATTACCTACGAGGAACTTGCCGATCCGAAGTGGAAGGGCAAGATCTGCACGCGTGACGGTCAGCACTCCTACAATGTCGGCCTCTTCGCCTCCATGGTCGCGCATCACGGAGAAGCGGAAACGGAAAAGTGGCTGACCGGACTCAGAGACAACCTTGGCAAGAAGCCTGATGGCGGCGACCGCGACCAGGCGAAAGCCATTTTCGCCGGTGAATGCGATCTCGCGCTCGGCAACAGCTATTACGTCGGTCTCATGCTGACCAACGAGAAGGATCCCGAGCAGAAAGAATGGGCCTCGGCCATCAAGGTCCTGTTCCCGAACGCAAATGACCGTGGCACACATGTGAACATCTCCGGTATGGCGCTCGCAAAGAACGCGCCGAACAAGGAGAACGCAATCAAGCTGATGGAATTCCTTTCTTCGGGCGAAGCGCAGAAGATCTATGCCGAGCAGGTCTTCGAGTATCCGGTGCTACCGGGCGTGGAACCCTCTGACGTCGTCAAATCCTTCGGATCGATCAAGCCGGATACGCTGCCGCTTGCCGAGATCGCGGCGAACCGCAAGAAGGCGTCGGAACTGGTGGACAAGGTCGGCTACAACAACGGGCCGCAGGACTGAGGCGGATCGCGGCAGCGCCCGCGACTTTTAAAGATCAGACGACGTCAGCAGCGGGCGAAAGCCCGCTGTTTCGTTTGCACGATTGACCGAACGCCCGGACGATAGGATCTTCTGGCTGCTGCAGAGGCAGCGGCGGACTTCGGCCCGCCGATTTGGATGCGGTCTGACCGGAGGCTAAAGTGGACGAGACGCACGATACCAGCCAACTCGAAATGGTCGTGCTGATGACGCCCGACATGGCGAACTTCAGCGGCAAGGTCCATGGCGGAGCGCTTCTCAACCTACTCGACCGGGTCGCTTTTTCCTGCGCCTCGCGCTATTCGCAGCAATATGCCGTCACCCTCTCGGTGGATCAGGTCGTCTTCCGTCAGCCGATCCATGTCGGCGAACTGGTACATTTCCGCGCCTCGATCAACTATGCAGGGCGAACGTCGATGGAGGTCGGAATCCGGGTCGAGGCCGAAAATATCCGCACCGGCAAGCGACGGCATACGAATTCCTGTTATTTCACGATGGTCGCCGTCGACGCGGACGGACGGCCGACGAGCGTGCCGCCCTATACGCCCGAGCCCGGCATAAGAGAGCGCCGCTACCGCGCGGCCGAGGTCAGGCGGGAGCTGCGCCGGGAGTTCGAAGAGCGCTTCCGCGCAGCGGGTTCCGCGGGCGGAGCCTCCGAGGGATAGGATATTTCAACCTTTCCGCGCCGCAGCGATCAAGTCCATGATCGCCTTGCGCCGCTCCGGCGTACCGGGATGGGTGGAGAAGATGCTGGTCTTTGAACGATCGTGGAGCTTCGCCTCGATGAGTTCGAAGAAGCGGGCGATTGCGGTCGGATCCAGACCAGCTTTGATCATCAGTTCGACGGAATGCCTATCCGCCTCTGCCTCGGCAGCGCGCGAGTAGGAGAGCGCAAGCAGGCCGCCCCCCTGCACCAGCACGTCCTCGGCGCCTGAACCGATATCGCCCGCGATCAGCATGATGAGGGCGGCGACGCCGGCGGCACGATAGATCTGCCGGAGGCTGTGCTTGTGCTCGACGTGGCCGATTTCATGTGCCAGCACGCCGACGACCATCTCCGTGTCACCGCCCGCAAGCTCAACCAGTTCGTCGGTGAGGATTAGCGTGCCGTCAGGCAGGGCGAACGCGTTCGGACCGATGGGACCGCCTTCGCGGAAATTGAGCGTATAGGCCGCCTCACCGCCCGCGGAATGCGCCGCGATGCGCCGGAAGCCCGCGAGAATCCGGTCACGCTGCGCTCCCTCCAGCTTCGATTCGCCAAGGAGCGTGCGGTCCATCGTCTCAAGGGTGCTTGCCGACATGAGGCGGGGGACGACCGGTGGTGTGACGGCGACGGCCACTTCCACAATCGCCGGCAGCGCAAACCGGTAGATCAGAACGCCAAGCAAGATTGTCGCGGCGACGAAAGCAACCAGACGCGGGTGGAACCGTTCCAGCCAATGGACAGTCCCCGCCCCGCGCCGGCCCTTGCGCAAAAGGAACCGGTCCATTCCATCGTTGTCGTCGGTCTCGAAGAGCGAACCGTCGGGAAAGGTGACGCGGCGCGGGATACGGCCGACCCGGGCGGAGATCTCGACGGCCGACAGGCGTCCCCCGGCGAGCTCGGCACCGTTTTCGTCGCTGGCGACCAAGCGCTCCCCGGCCTCGACGAGGCCGGAGGCTACCGAGCGGCTTGATCCTGCAGGGTGCCACTCGCCGACGGCAATGGCTGTATGGTCAGAAACCAAAGTCGAAGCCTTCAATATCCATGAATTCGGCGCCGACCGCCGAGCCTTCCTGGGCGATGGCCGAGAAGATTTCGCCGACATTGCCGTCGAAGCGGACGCCCGTATGCTCATTGACGTAGCGCGCCATGCGGACGGCCGCCCAGGGCCGCATCAGTCCGAGTGTAACAAGCGTGACGACGAAGTTCGAGATGGCAATCCAGGTGTAGCGCAGGCGCGAAAGGTCGCTCAGGAGCCGGTGCTTGCCGTCAAAGATAGTGGCTGACCAGGCGACGTTGCGTACCCCGGCACGATAGACGAGCGCCGCAACGCCGAAAATCGCGAAGAACAGGACGTAACCGAGCGCCATCAGCACGACGAGCGATACCTGCATCTCGGCAGGAAGCAAATCAGGGCTCTCGATCGCCGTCGCCACAATCGCGACGTTGAGGAAAGCGACGAAGCCGATGATCAGCAGCCCGAGAATGATGATCGCCGCCGAGATCGCCCAGGATTTGTAGATCGTCCCGATGGAGGGATCGGTCGAAAAGGCCTTCTTCCCGTAACGCAGGTTGTTACCGACGTAGCGGTAGGCCCAGCGGCTGGCGAGCGGCACCAGTATGCCAAGTGTCAGCGCAGCGAGTACCGGCCCGACGATGAAAGCGAGAAAGGCACCGCCGGCGCGGCCGACGAAATCGAAGCGGACATTTCGGTAGCTCGTCACCCGCGCGCTGAAGCGCAAGCCGCGGGCGACAAGCCACGGAACGAAGCAGAGAAACAGCAAAAGCAGCGCCATGCCGGCAAGCGGTACGAAAGTCAGCAGAACGTTATAGAGGATGAGATAGGCGAAGACGATGAGACGGCCGATCAGGATCTGACCGCCCCTGGCGTGATAATCGAAGCCGCGGCCGAGCAGGACGGTGTTGCCGTAGAAATAGCGGTTGCGGCGAACCTTGGCCCAGGCCGAATAGATGCCGAGGGTGACGATCGTCAGAAGGATATTGACGATCCAGATCCCGAAGTACTCGCTGCCGCTACCGGTGAAGGAGAGGCGCTGAAAGTTTCCCTGAGCCGCGCGCCCGAATCTGTCCTGCCCGACACCCTGTGCCGGCAAGGATTCAACCAAAGCCATGATGCATCCCTCGAACAAAAAAGCCAAAGCCACCAACGCCGACTGCATCATCCCGGTAGCGGTCGACACCAACGGACGCAATGTGTGCGAGAATCGTCGCCGACCGCACCCTTCGACCCCGACGTTAGTTGTACTTTT